>CAXTDH010000562.1:0-2920 GCA_964242405.1 uncultured Rhizobacter sp.
CACGGCGGAGTTGCTGCAGGCCTTCCCGCTGCAAGTCGTCAGCTTTCATTTCGGCTTGCCTGCTGCAGCGCTTCTGGCTCGGGTGCGCTCGTCGGGCGCCATGATCCTCGCGACGGCCACCACGGTCGAAGAAGCGCGCTGGCTGCAAGCGAACGGTGCGGACGCGATCATCGCCCAAGGCCTCGAGGCCGGCGGCCATCGTGGCAGCTTCCTCGACGACGACCTGACCACCCAGGTCGGCACCTTCGCGTTGCTGCCGCAGGTCGTCCGCGCCGTCGATGTGCCGGTGATTGCCGCCGGCGGTATTGCCGACAGGGCAGGCGTGGCAGCGGCCCTGGCGCTGGGCGCCCAGGCGGTGCAGGTGGGTACCGCCTATCTGCTGTGCCCGGAGGCAAGCACCTCGGCCGTCCACCGGACGGCGCTGCAGAGTGACACCGCCCGACACACGGCCTTGACCCGCCTGTTCAGCGGCGGCAACGCGCGCGGCATCGTCAACCGGTTGATGCGTGAACTCGGGCCGATGAACCCCGCCGCACCCGTATTTCCGCTGGCGTCGGCCGCCCTTGCGCCGCTTCGGGCCGCGGCAGAGGCGATCGGCCGCGGCGATTTTTCGCCACTCTGGGCCGGTCAGAACACGAGCGGCTGCCGTGCCGTTCCGGCCGCCCGGCTCACCCGGGATCTGGCCGGACTCTGATTAGCGCATGCCGACGCTGTTCTTCGCCATCACCAGCGCCGGCTTGTCACGGTACAGCTGCGGATAGAGGCTCTTCAGGTTGTCGATCTTCGGCAGATCGAAGGTCGCGATGTAGGGCTGCGCCGGGTGCAGCGTGGCGTAGTCCTGGTGATAGTCCTCGGCCGGATAGAAGGCCGTCAGCGGCGCGACCTGGGTGACGATCTTCTTCGAAAATGCCTTGGCCGCATCCAACTGGGCGATGTAGCCCTCGGTGACCTGCTTCTGCGCCGGGCTGGCATAGAACACCGCCGAGCGGTACTGGGTGCCGTGGTCGGGGAGCTGCTGGTTCAACTGCGTCGGGTCATGGGCGACCGAGAAGTAGATTTGCAGCAGCTGCCCATAGCTGACCTGCTTCGGGTCGAACGTGACCTGGACCGCCTCGGCATGCCCGGTCCGGCCAGTGCTGACCGTCTCGTACTCGGCGGTGCTCTTCTCGCCGCCGGCATAGCCCGACACCGCCTGCAATACGCCCTTGGTGTGCTGGAAGACGCCCTGGACACCCCAGAAGCAGCCGCCCGCCAACACCACCGTCTCCTGTGCCGCGCTGGAACCCGTCACCAGGTTGGCGGCTGGCGGCGGGATGCGTGTCGCCGCTTCGCCCGCGAAACTGCCGCGAAACTGGAAGACAGCTGCCGTGGTGACCAATACGAGCGCGCCCAGACCGAAGAGCCGGCGCGTCGGGGCGGAGGGCAACCGCTGAGTTGCGCCAGAGGAGGTAGGGCGATGGTTCATCTGAAGCTCCTTTGCAGTCGGGCGATTTTCGGTCATTCAAGCGCCAAGGCAGTGCGCGCGGCGAGACACCATCCGTCGGCCAGGGTTGCGGCGAACCGACGCAAGGGCGCGCTCAGCGACCTTTTCGCGATTTGACGGCGGCGATGTCCGCGGGCGCGCTGCTCGCTTCCCCCTGCACGCCGGGTGGCGGCGCCGTGAACAGCTTGGCCGCCCGGTTCTTCAGCTCCAACAACTCGCTCGGGGTGACCGAGTAGCTGCCGCCGATCACCTCGACGCGGAATTCGACTTCCTTCTTGCCGTTCGACAAGGTGCCGGAGGTGAATTCGTAGTCTTCGTCGTCGGCGGGCCAGCCCAGGGCCTCGGCGTCGTAATCGAGGTACTGCACCGACCGAATCTCGCCGCTCGCCAGATCGAGCACCCCGGTCGACTCGATCACCGACTCCGAGAGTTCGTCGAATATCTTGATCGGCAACTGCAAATCCACGTCTTGATCCTTCCCAGGCTAGCCCCGCGACGATGCGAGGCCGCAGAATTCTAGGCGGTACTGCGCGGCGCAGCGCGGTGCGGTGCAGGCAGTGCGGCGAAGCTCCCCCCCCCCGGTCCGGCGTCAGACGTTGCTGGTCGCGCGGACTTCCTCGATCGTCGTCACGCCGGCCACGACCTTGTCGATGCCGTCGTGGCGCAGCGTGCGCATGCCCTGGCGCATGGCGCAGTGCTGCAGGGCTTCGGCCCGGGCGCCGGTCTGGATCAGGTGGCGCAGTTCCCGGGACACCACCATCAGCTCATGGACACCGGCGCGGCCCTTGAAACCGGTCTGGGCGCAGGCGGGGCAGCCGGGGCTCGAGTGGCTCATCAGGCGGCCGCCCTGGCCGTGCTTGTGCAGCCAGCCATCGAGCACCGCCTCCCGCTTGACGCCGATGCCCTCGGCGCCGAAGCCATGCAGGTAGTCGGCGAGCAGCTCGTCGGTCTCGGCGGGCGTTGCCGGCCGGCTCGTGCGGCATTCGGTGCAAAGCCGCCGCACCAGCCGCTGCGCCAGCACCGCGAGCAGCGAGTCGCCGAAGTTGAACGGGTCGAGCCCCATGTCGAGCAGCCGGGTGACGGTCTCGGGCGCGCTGTTGGTGTGCAGGGTGCTCATCACCAGGTGGCCGGTCAGCGACGCCTCGACGGCCATGCCGGCAGTTTCGCCGTCACGGATCTCGCCGACCATGATCACGTCCGGATCGGCACGCAGAAAGGCCCGCAGCGCCTTGGCGAAGGTCCAGTCGATCCTCGGGTTGATCTGCACCTGGCGCAGGCCCGGCTGGGTGATCTCGACCGGGTCTTCGGCCGTCCAGATCTTGCGCTCCGGTACGTTGATGTAGCTGAGCGCGGAATGGAGCGTCGTCGTCTTGCCGGAACCCGTCGGGCCGACGCAGAGCACCATGCCGTAGGGCCGCTCGATGGCGGTCTTGAGCC
>CAXTDH010000563.1:0-2917 GCA_964242405.1 uncultured Rhizobacter sp.
GGGCTGAAGAACCTCAAGGTACCCGTGCAACTCTGGCGCGCCGAGGACGACGACGTTCTTCCGCACCCTCTTTATGCCGAGGCGGTGCGCGGAGCGCTTCCCCAGGAGCCCGACTACCGCGTCGTGCCCCTCGCGGGCCATTTCGACTTCCTGGCCCCGTGCAGCGGCGCGCTGGCGAACATCGCGCCGGCCATCTGTCACAGCGCTGCCGGCTTCGACAGGGCAGCGTTTCACCAAACCTTCAACGCCGCCGTGGTCGAGTTCTTCGGCAGGACGTTGAAGCCGCGGTGAATGCGGCGCTGCGCCTGCCCGCGGCCTCAAGCCGACGCTTTGGCGAGCTCTGCTTCCTTCTCGCGAACAGCCCGCACGGCCGGCCGGGCGTTGATGCGGTCGGTGTAGGCGCGGATCAGCGGTTGCTCGGGCACCAGCTGGAACATCGTCATCCAGGTCAGCGCCGTGCCCCACAGCAGGTCGACGGCCTGGAAGCGCTCGCCGAGCAGGTAGGGGCCCTTGCCGAGCTGCTCGAGGATCGTGGCGAAGAGCGTGTCGTAATCGCCGTACGGTGACATGGCCGGCGGAGCGGGGTCGCGCTTTTGCGAACGATCGATGAGCGCAGGTTCGAAGCAGGAGCCGTAGATCGCCATCCAGCGCAGGTACGGGCCGCGAAGCTTCTCGCCGATGGGGGGCGCCAGACCGGCTGCCGGAAACTCGTCGGCGAGGTAGAGATAGACCGCGACCTGCTCCGTCACCACCTCGCCGCGGTGACGGATCGCCGGCACCTTGCCCAGCGGGTTGATCGCCAGATAGTCGGCCCCACGCTGCTCGCCGGCCTTCATGTCGAGCAGGTGCAGGTGGTAGGGCGCACCCAGCTCTTCCAGCAGCATCCGTATGCCCGTCGAACGGGTGTTGGGCGAGTGAAAAAGGGTCAGCGCGTCGGCGGCCTCGGGCGCCGGATGCGGGGCTTCGCCGCGATCACCGGTTGCGCCACTCGGGTGGTCAGGTTGATTCGTCATGCGTGTCGTCTCCGCTGTTCGTCGTCAAGGCCTGGCGATGATGCCCTCAAGCCCTCAAGCCCTCAAGCCCTCAAGCCCGTAGACGCTCGAGCAGCCCGGCCGTCGACGCGTCGAGGCCGGACGTGTCGCCCGACCCCAGCCTCGGCAGCAGGTTGCCCGCGAGCGCCTTGCCGAGCTCCACGCCCCACTGGTCGAAGCTGTTGATCCCCCACAGCGCACCGCTGGTGAAGGTGCGGTGCTCGTAGAGCGCGATCAAGGCGCCCAGCGAGCGCGGCGTCAGCTCGTCGAGCATCAGGGTCGTGCTCGGCCGGTTGCCGGGAAAGCTGCGGTGGCGGGCGAGCGTCGCGGGGGCGATGTCGGCCGAGGCGGTCGGCGCCTTTTCGCCCTGCGCCTGCTCCGTCGTTTTGCCCTGCATCAGCGCCTGCGACTGCGCCAGGCCGTTGGCGAGCAGCATGACGTGCTGGCGCTCGAGTTGATCGAGCAGCGGCCCGTGCAGGTCGGTGACGCCGTGGGTCGGGTGCTTGACGAGGATGAACTCGACCGGGATGACATCGGTGCCCTGGTGCAGCATCTGGTAGTAGGCGTGCTGGCCGTTCGTGCCCGGCTCGCCCCAGACGACCGGGCTGGTGCCGAACGGCAACGGCTCGCCGGCCAGGTCGACCCGCTTGCCGTTGCTCTCCATCTCGAGCTGCTGCAGATAGGCGGGCAGGCGCTTGAGGCCCTGGTGGTAGGGCGCCATGCAGCGGCTGGTGAAGTGGTGGAAATTGCGGTACCAGACGTCGATCAAGCCGAGCAGCATCGGCAGGTTCTTCGCGGCCGGCGTGGTGGCGAAGTGCTCGTCCATCGCATGGGCGCCGGCCAGAAACGCCCGGAAATTGTCGGCACCGATGGCCAGCGCGATCGGCAATCCGATCGCCGACCAGAGCGAATAGCGCCCGCCGACCCAGTCCCAGAAGCCGAAGGTGGTGGTGATGCCGAACTTCGCCGCCGCCTCGACGTTGCTGGTGGTGGCGACGAAGTGCTTGGCGGTATCGGTACCGCCCGCCGCCTCGAACCACTCCTTTGCCGCCTGGGCGTTGGCCATCGTCTCCTGGGTCGTGAAGGTCTTGCTGGCGACGATGAAGAGCGTCTCGGCGGGCAACAGGCGCCGCAACACCGGCGTGATGTCGTGGCCGTCGACGTTCGAGACGAAGTGGAACGTCAGCCCGGGGTGGACGAAGGCGTCGAGCGCCGGCACCACCATCTGCGGCCCGAGATCGCTGCCACCGATGCCGATGTTGACGATGTGCTTGATGCCGCTGGCGGCCGTGTCGCGCACCGTCTCGACATAGGCGAGCATCGCGCCCAGCACCTGCTGCACCTCGGCGGTGGCGGCCCGGGTCGCGAAGTCGGAACCGCGCGGCGAGCGCAGTGCCGCGTGCAGCACCGCCCGGCCTTCGGTGGTGTTGATCGGCAGACCCGCGAACATCGCGTCGCGGTGCGCCTCGACGCCGCATTCCTGCGCCAGGTCGAGCAGAAAGTGCAGCGTCGCGGTGTCGATGCGGTTCTTCGACAGGTCGGCGAAGACCTCCGGCGCCTCGAAGCTCAGCGCCTTGAAGCGGCCCGGGTCGCGGGTGAAGGCATCGCGGATGTCGAAGTCGCGGCCATGCGCTTCGAAATGGCCGGCAAGCGCGCCCCAAGCCTCGGTGCGGTCGCAGCGCTGGAAGCTCGGCACCGATGCCGTCATTTCAACGCCTCGATCAGCTTGTCGAGCTTGCCGGCATCGGCGGCGAAGGTGCGGATGCCTTCGGACAACTTGTCGCTCGCCATCGCGTCTTCGTTGAGGGCGAAGCGGACGCTCGGCTCGTCGTACTTCATGGCCGGCACGTCGGCGTCTTTCGCGCTCGCCGGGTCGAGCGCCTTCG
>CAXTDH010000564.1:0-2917 GCA_964242405.1 uncultured Rhizobacter sp.
ACCCGTCGCCATCGCCTCGCCGCCGTGCACCGCCGGATCGAACGCCTTCAGCTTCTGCGCCAGCGTCAAACGCGGCGCTCCGACCGATCGGAGCAGCAGGCCGCCCTCGACCACCTCGATCGTGATCGGCGTGCCGCGCGCCAGACGCGCGGCACGGGCGATCGGCGCCGTGATCCTGACGCCGAGACCGTTGCCCCATTCCTGAACGGTCATGTCGGCTTTCATCGCGGGTTCCATGTTGCGCTCCTTCATGTTGAAACCAGTATAAACGCCGTGCTTGCTAGTAGCAACATGTTTATACGCTGACGCTAGAATCGAACCATGCCCCGCAAGCTGTTCGTCACCACCGCCCTGCCGTACGCCAACGCGCCGTTCCACATCGGCCACATGATGGAGTACATCCAGGCCGACATCTGGGTGCGGCACCAGCGGATGCAGGACGGCGATGACGGCCAGCCGGTGGAAGTGCACTTCGTCTGCGCTGACGACGCCCACGGCGCGCCGATCATGATCGCCGCAGAAAAGGCGGGCAAGACGCCGCAGGCCTTCGTCGCCGAGATCGCCGCGGGCCGCCAGCGCTACCTCGACGGCTTTCGGATCGGCTTCGACAACTGGCATTCGACCGACGCGCCCGAGAACCATGCGCTCGCGCAGGACGTGTACCGCGCGCTCGTCGCCCAGGGCCTGATCGCCAAGCGCTCGGTCGAGCAGTTCTACGACCCGGTCAAGGGCATGTTCCTGCCCGACCGCTACATCAAGGGCGAATGCCCGCGCTGCGGCGCCAAGGACCAGTACGGCGACAACTGCGAGGTCTGCGGCGCTGTCTACTCCCCCACCGATTTGAAGAACCCGTACTCGGTGCTGACCGGCGCCACGCCGGTGCTCAAGTCGAGCGACCACTACTTCTTCCGTCTGTCCGAAGACCGCTGCGTCGACTTCTTGAAAGGCTGGACGACCGAGCCGAATCGCCTGCAACCCGAGGTGCTGAACAAGATCCGTGAGTGGTTCGCGACCGACCCGGAAGGCCGCGCCGGCCTGGCCGACTGGGACATCAGCCGTGACGCGCCCTATTTCGGCATCGAGATCCCGGATGCGCCCGGCAAGTATTTCTACGTCTGGCTGGACGCGCCGATCGGCTACCTGGCGTCGCTCAAGAACCACCTCGAGAAGACCGGCCGGGATTTCGACGCCTTCATGGCCGACCCGGAAGTCGAGCAATATCACTTCATCGGCAAGGACATCATCACCTTCCACACCTTGTTCTGGCCAGCGATGCTGCATTTCAGCGGCCGCAAGGTGCCGACCGGCATCTTCGTCCACGGCTTCCTGCAGCTCGCCGGCGAGAAGATGAGCAAGAGCCGCGGCACCGGCCTCTCGCCGTTGAAGTACCTCGACCTCGGGCTCAACCCGGAGTGGCTGCGCTACTACATCGCCGCCAAGCTGAACGGCCGGGTCGAGGACATCGACTTCAACCCCGACGACTTCATCGCCCGCGTCAACAGCGACCTGGTCGGCAAGTACATCAACATCGCCAGCCGCGCCGCGGGCTTTCTCGGCAAGCGCTTCGGCGGGCGGCTGTCGGCCGAGGTCGGCGTCGAAGGCCGGGTGCTGCTCGACGGGCTGCGTGCCCACGCCGAGCCGATCCGGCAGCACTTCGCGGAGCGCGACTTCGCCAAGGCGCTGCGCGAGGTGATGCTGCTGGCGGACCGGGTGAACGAATACGTCGACCAGAACAAGCCCTGGGAGCTGGCGAAGCAGGCCGGGCACGAGGCGGTGCTGCAGGACGTCTGCACCGTCTGCATCGAAGCGTTCCGGCTGCTGACGATCTACCTGAAGCCGGTGCTGCCGACGCTCGCCGAACAGGTGGAGAAGTTCCTGCGCATCCCGCCGCTGCGATTCGCCGATGCGGAAAAGACGCTCGGGCCGCACGTCATCGGCGAGTACCGGCACCTCATGCAGCGGGTCGACCCGAAGCTGCTCGATGCCCTTTTCGAACCGCCGGCGCAGGCGGTCGAGGCGCAAGCGGCGTCGGCGGCGCCGGGCGGCGAGCCGATTGCCGACCCGATCGGCATCGACGACTTCACCCGTATCGACCTGCGCATCGCCCGCATCGTCGAATGCGCCGCTGTCGAGGGCTCGACCAAGCTGCTGCGCTTGTCGCTCGATGTCGGCGAGGGCCGGCTGCGCAACGTCTTCAGCGGCATCGCGGCCCACTACCGACCGGAGCAGCTCGTCGGCAAGCTGACGGTGGTGGTCGCCAACCTGGCGCCGCGCAAGATGAAGTTCGGCGTCAGCGAGGGCATGGTGCTGGCGGCATCGGGCGCCGACGACAAGGCGGGCGGTGGCGTCCACATCCTGGAACCGTGGCCCGGCGCAGTGCCCGGCATGCGGGTGCGGTGATGGTGGGGCCGGACGACTCGGCGCCGGTCGTCACGCCGGTACAAGAGTTCAGCGACGACCGCTGGGATGCGGACGGCCCGACCTGCAGTGTCGAACCCCTGCTCGAGGAAGGCGCGGTGCTGTCGTTCCCGAAGCTGGCCTTTGAACTGCAAGCCGCGGAACGCCGCTTCCTGGACGCTCGATGGGCCGACCCTGCCGCCAAGAACGTGTCGCTGCGCTGGCCGGGTGGCGAGATGCGCGGTGCGGTCGGCGGGGCGGATGATCTGGCGGCGCTGCGGGCGCTGATCGTGCGCTATGCGGATCAGAGCGAAGCTCTTGCGTTGCGGCTGTTTCCCCACTACCGGGGCAAGCTGCAACGTGGCAACACCTCGTTCAGACCGGTCGACGTGGCCGGCCGCAAGACCAGCTGGCGCAAGGACGACACCCGGCTGCACGTCGACGCCTTCCCGTCGAACCCGACTCAAGGAACGCGCCTGCTGCGGGTGTTCAGCAACGTCAACCCGGCGGGCGTTGCCCG
>CAXTDH010000565.1:0-2912 GCA_964242405.1 uncultured Rhizobacter sp.
GCCGATGCGGCCCGCGCCAGCGCCCAGGCGACGAGCACCGAATCGAGCTGCCACGGATGCCAGGTCTGCAGCGCGGTTTGCGCCGCTGTCGAGGGCGAGCCCATGGCGCAAGCCAGCGTCACGATTGCAACTCGATGAAGCGCGCGATCCATGGCGTGGCCGGTGATGCCCGCAGTTCCGTCCAGCGGCCGGACTGTGAAAGCTGCCCGCCTTCGATCACCCAGAACATGTCGGTCGCTGCGGGTTGCCGCACGTGATGGCTGACCTGAATGACGCCCAGCCCTTTCTCCTGCGCCAGCGCCGCGAACGCGCGGCCGAGATCGTGGGCGATGACCGGGTCGAGCTGCGAGAACGGTTCGTCGAGCAGTGCCCAGGCCTGCGCCCCCGCCAGCACACGGGCGAACGCCAGGCGCTGGCGCTCGCCGCCGGAAAGCTGCCCGGGGCGGGCGTGCGAGCGATGCGACAGGCCGACGCGTTGCAGCACGTCGCGGTCGGCCTCGGTCGGTGTCGTCTCGCGCCCACGGCTGCGCGCGAAGGCCACATGCTGCTCGGCCTTCATGTGCGGCCAAAGACCGAGGTCCTGCGCCATCCAGCCGAAGGGACGGCGGTGGGGGGCTGCGCGGTCGAGCGTCTGCCCCTGCCAGCGCAGCCCGCGGACGCGTGCCGACGGTTCCAGCCCGGCCACGGCGCGCATCCAGGTGGATTTGCCGCCGCCCGAGGGCCCGATCACGGTCACGCGCTCGACCGGCAGCGCGCGCAGCCCCTGCACGTGCAGGCGAAAGCCGGGGCGGGTCACGCTGACCTCGTCAACTTCCAGCATCTTGCTGCGTCCTCCAGAAGCTCGAGCCCACCAGCGCCGCGCCGACCAGGGCGGCCACGACCAGGCCCTGCAGCAACGCCATCGACATCACACCGCGCTGGTCGCCATAGTGGAGAAGGTTGTACAGGCGAAGGATGACGGTTTCCATCCCCGGCGGCACGGTGAGGACGGTGGCCGTCAATTCAGCAAGCGAGAGGCCCACGCCGAGGAGGAATGCCGCGGCCAACCGCGGCAGCGCCGCTGGCGCATGCACGTGGCGCAAAGCGCCCCAGATCGAGGCGCCCGACACCGCCAACTGCTCGCGCGGCGCTGTCGCCTCGGCCTCGCGCATCGCCAGCAACAGCCAGGCGGTGAACGGCAGGATGCGCAGGAAGTGGGCGGTGACGAGCGGAGCCGCGTCGGCGATATCCAACACCGGCGAGAACGCGCTCGACGACAGTGCCAGCACGGCGAGTGCGGTGAGCGACGAAGGCCACAGCATCAGCGTCGGCAAGAGCACGTGCAGGGCGCTGGCCGCGCCACGGCCGGCCCGCACCGCCCACGATGCGAGCGCCCAGCTCCACAGGCCGGCCAGCGCCGACGACGCCGCCGCCACCCACAGAGTGTTGAGCATCGTCTGCCGCATCATCGGCCAGGGGACGGCCTGCCAGCGGCCGGTGGCCTGCCAGGTGCCGACCGCGAGCAGGGACAGCGGCAGCACCGCGACGCCGAGCGCGAGGGGCCATGCGGCATGGCGCAGCGCTTTCGGCGGAAACACCCAGGCGCCCAGCCAGCCGGTCGCTTGCCCGCTGCCGCTGGCGGCCCGCATGCGCGGCAGGCCGGCGAGCACCGCGCCGCATGCGAGCGCCACGAGCATCATCGGCCAGCCCTGAGCGGCAGCCGCGCCGGGCGAAGCTTCGAGAGCCACCAGGCTCATGAACTCCTGCGCGTAGATGTAGACGCCGAGCAGCGGCGGCAGTTCGGTCTCGCTGAAGACCAGCGCGCCGACCGCGGCGAGCGACATGCAGGCCAGCCGGGCCAAGCGGCCGCGAGCCACGATCCAGACGCCGCGGGCGCCGCCGTTGAAGAGGGCAGCCTCGAGCTCGGCACGGTCGAGCGCCAGCAGGCCGGTGACGAAGAGGGCGGCGCAAAACGGAGCGTAACGCCCGCCCAGGGTCAGCACCGCCAGCGCCCAGCCGCCGGCGCCGCCGTTGATGCCGGGAAAGAGTGTGCGCCAGGCCATCAGGTGCACGACCGAGCCGAAGTAGAACGACGCCGCCAGCAAGGCGCCGAGGGCGATGCGCCACGGGCGCTTCGCCGGCAGCAGCAGCGCCGCGGCGACCAGCGCGCCGAGCGCAGTCGCCACGGCGGCCGACGCGGCACCGAGCCCCACGCCGCGGAGGAGCATCGCCTGCGTGCGGACGTTCGGCCAGAGCGGACTGGCGGCGGGGCCGTCGCCACTGGCATCGAGCGCCGCGCTGACAGCGGCGAGCAGGCCATGCAGGGCTGGAAGGACCAGCGGCAGGGCGAGCAGCGTGGTGACGAGGCCTGCCGACGACGCCCAGCGCGTCGTCGACGCGTCGCGGCGGGCGGTCGAGGCGACGGAAGCGGCGCTCAGCCCGTGCGGCATCGGCGGAACACGGTCACAGCAGGTGTTTCTTAATCAGCGCCGCCGACGGGGCGAGGCTGGCATCGATCTTGGCCGGGTCCATGAACCACATCTTCGGCCGCACCGGGCCGACCTCGGACGCCATCGGGCCGTTCGGGCGGACCGAGAACTGAACTGCGCCCATGTCGATCAGGCGCTTCTCGGTGGCTTCGCTGCTGAGGTAGTCGATCAGTCTTTGGACGCCGGGCGAATCCGGCCGACCTGCGACGCGGGCGACCGTCATGTAGAGGCCGAAGGCGCCTTCGGCTTGCTGGTCTGGGAAGACCATTTCCAGCGGTTGGCCGCGGCGGATCGCGACCACGGCGTCGTCACTGTCGGTCATTCCGACGAGGACGCGGCCGGCGGCGACCGCGTCCCGAACGTCGGCGTTGCCGGGGAGGATGAGGACGCCGTTGGCCTTGAGGGCTTGCAGGTAGGCGGTGAAGCGCTCGCGACCGAGGCGGG
>CAXTDH010000566.1:0-2912 GCA_964242405.1 uncultured Rhizobacter sp.
GAAAAACCTCCGGTCCGAGCAGTTCGACCGCCTGACCGAGGATGTCGGCGGCTCAAACAACGCCTCCCCCGGCGACGACGTGACCGAATACCACGAGTCGATTCCCTCCAATCACCTGCAGACCCTGCTGTGGGCCGAAGCGGAGCGGATGTCGAACCTGAACGTCGACGAGCCGACCTTCAAGTCCGAGCGGGCCGTCGTCGAGGAGGAGTACCGGCAGCGGGTGCTGGCCTCGCCTTACGGCCGGCTGTTCTCGATCGGCATCGCCCCGGCGGCCTACAGCGTCCATCCGTACCGCCGGCCGGCGATCGGCAGCATCGAAGACCTGGAAGCGGCCTCGCTGGCCGATGTCACCGCCTTCCACCGCACGTTCTATCGCCCCGACAACGCGACGCTGGTGATCGCCGGCGACTTCGATCCGAAGCAGCTCGACGCCTGGGTCGACACCTGGTTCGGCGCCGTGCCCCGGCCGTCCGAGCCGATTCCGCGGGTCGCCGCCGTCGAGCCGACCTGGCCCGCCGACCGCCATGTCGCCCTCACCGGGCCGAACGTGCCGCTGCCGGCGACCGTGCTCGTCTGGCAGGCGCCGCCCGCCGGCAGCCCGGATGCGCCGGCGCTGCAGATCGCGGCGGCTCTGCTCGCGACCGGTGAATCCTCGCGGCTCAACCAGTCGCTGGTCTATCGACAGCGGCTTGCCACCCAGATCGGCCTGGACGCCGACCTGCGCGACGGGCCGTCGCTCGTCGCGGCCTATGCGATCGCCGCCGGCGGCCGGTCGCTGAGCGACATCCGGGCCGCACTGCTCGCGGAGGTGCGCACCCTCGCGACCCGACCGGTCGGCGAAGCCGAACTCGCCAAGGTCAAGACCCAGCTGTTGACCGGCGCCCTGCTGGCTCGCGAGACGCCCGGAGGCCTGGCGACGGCGGTCGCCTCGGCGGCGGTGATCGAGCACGATCCGCGCCGGGCGAACGACGACCTGGCGGCGTTGCAGCAGGTCAGCGCCCGGGACGTGCAACGGGTCGTCCGGCGCTACCTGGTCGGCCCGCATGTGCTGACGATCGACTACACCGCCGGCCCCGATCCGACCGACGCCGGGCCGGCTGCAACAACCGAAGCGCCGCGATGACGACCTGCCCGAACCGCCGACGATCCCTGCGCGCCATCGCCTGCGGCCTCGGCTGCGTCGCCGTGTCGTCGTTCGCTCTCGCCCAAATGCCCAGCGCGCCCGGCACGCCTGGCACGCCTGGCACGCCCGATCAGCCACCCACGCCAGGGCCGCCCCGGCCGCTGGTGATCGACGCGCCCGAAGAGTCGCGCCTGGACAACGGCTTGCGCGTGATCGTCGCCCGCCGGCCGGGCGTGCAGCTGGTGACCGCGAAGCTGCTCGTCCTGGCCGGCGCCGAGACCGACGCGGCGCAGAGGGCCGGAACCGCCCAGCTGGTGGCCGGCCTGCTCACCCGCGGCAGCCGGAAGCACAGCGCGACGCAGATGGCCATCGCCGCCGAAGTGCTGGGTGGCAGCCTCGAGAGTGCCGCCGGGTGGAACCAGTCGTCGCTCGGCATCACCGTCGCCAAGGGCGCGCTCGATGCGGCCCTCGGGTTGATGCGGGAAGCCGCGACCGAGCCGGTGTTCGCCGCCGACGAGCTCGATCGGCTGCGAGCCCAGACGATCGACGCCCTGGCCGTCGCCTGGACGCAACCCGACACCCTGGCCACCCTCGCCGCCCAGCGCCTGCGCTTCGGCGCCGGCCCGTACGGCCATCCGGCCACCGGGACGCCCGTTTCCCTCGCGCGCATCGAGCGACGCGACCTGTCGGCGCTGCACCGCAGCCGCTACCGGCCCGACCGGGCGGTGCTGCTGCTCGCCGGCGACGTCGACATGGCCACCGCACGGACGCTGGCGGCCCGCCACTTCGGCTCCTGGCGCGGAGCCGCGCCCGCTGCAGCGCCTGTCGCCACGCCCGACGAGGCCGCCCACGAGGCCGAGCGCACGGCCGCCGCCGGCTTCGAATCCGGCTTGCCGCTGCGCCATCTGATCATCGACATGCCCAACTCCGGCCAGGCGAGCGTCGCCCTGTTCGTGCCGGTGCCGCCGCGCGGCGCCGACCGGGCTGCCGCCGACGTGATGAACGGCGTCCTCGGCGGCGGCTTCTCGTCGCGTCTGAACGCCGAGATCCGCATCAGGCGCGGCCTCAGCTATGGTGCCGGCAGCCGCATGGATGCGCGCCGGGACGGTGGCCTGCTCCTGGCATCGGCCCAGACCCGCAATGAAACCGCCGCCGACGTGGCCGGCCTGCTGCAGGCGGCGTTCGATCGCCTGATCGCCGAACCGGTGCCGACCGACGAGCTCGCGGCCCGCAAGGCCACGCTGATCGGCGAGTTCAGCCGCGCCGTGGAAACCACCGCCGGGCTGAACAGCGTCGTCGCGGCCCTGGTCGTGGCGGGGCTGCCGACCGCCGGGATCGGCCAGCGGATCTCCGACCTGTCGGCGGTGACGGCGGCCGACGTGCAGCGCTTTGCCGCGGCGCAGCTCGGCGCAACGGGCAGGCGCCTGGTCATCGCCGGCGAAGCCGATCGCTTCAGGGCGGCCCTGGAGCGCAGCGTGACGGGCGGCGCCGAGGCGGTGGTCACCGTCGGCCAGCGACAGCTCGATTTCGACAGCCCGACGGGACTGCAAGCAGGACGACGCTGACCCGGCGGTGCCTCACGAAGATTCGGGGACATCGCCGACCCCCTGCACGCCCGGGCTCGAATGCTGGGACAATACGGCGCCTCCCGGGCGGACGACCTGTGCTGTTCGTTGCGGAAGGCGAGCAGACTGCAGCCGCTCTTGAGCATTGACCGTGCGTGTCCTTGAGGGCATCACGGCCGTTCGCAATCTTTCATCAGGACCGCCAATGGCCACCCGTCGTC
>CAXTDH010000567.1:0-2905 GCA_964242405.1 uncultured Rhizobacter sp.
CGGCGTGCGTCCGCGGAGCGTTGTCAGTTCCTGTCGCAACGCATCCGGCTACAGCATGGCGCAGGGCAGCGAACCCAGCCCGCCAGCCTCCGCCACGGCGATCGCGAGGGCGCTCCCTTGCACACCGGCCATCGGCGCCTGGATGATCGGCGTCTGGATGCCGAGCCGTCGTTGCAATGCGGTCATGGTGCTCATCGCTGCGATGTGCGCGGAGCTTAGCGCGCCTGCCGTCGGGCCGCTGCGAGCGGGGCCCGCCTGCCGTCCCACCGGCCGTACGGGGTCGCGAGCCGGCATCGGTTAAGGTCACGTTCGATGTTCCCCGGCCTCACGCTCGCTTATTGGCTGACCCTGCACGGGCTCGTGACCTTGCTGTCGGTGGTCTTCTACGCCGTGACATCGCACGTGATGCAGCAGCGCCGCCACCCGACCGCGGCCATCGCCTGGGTGCTGTTCTTCCTGCTGATGCCCTATATCGCGCTTCCGACCTTCCTCACCTTCGGCTCGCGCAAACAGATTCGCCCTCGCATCGATCCGCTTCGCCGGCCGCCCGGGCGCACGGGCGGCAGTTGGGCGGTCCGAACGATTCTGGCACTCGGCCAGCCGGCGCCCGCTGCCTTTCACGGCCTGGCCCTGCATGCCGACGGCGGCCAGGCCTTGCAGGCGCTGCTGCGAACGATAGACGGCGCCACGCGGACGATCGACGTCTGTACGTTCATCCTCGCCCCGGGCGACTTCGGCCGCCGGATCACCGAGCGGCTGGCGGAGAAGGCGCGTGCCGGTGTGCGGGTGCGGCTGCTGCTCGACGGCCTGGGCCGTTTCATGGGCGGCTGGATCGACCTCGAACCGCTCAAGGAGGCGGGCGTCGACGTGTCGCTCTTCGTGCCGCCCCTGCACTCGCCGCTGGCCGGCCGGACGAATTTGCGCAACCACCGCAAGATGGTGATTGCCGATGCGGCGCTCAGCGATCGGGGGGCCGATGCAGCAGCGTCGATCGATACCGCTGCCGGGGCCGATGACGGTGCCGTCGGCGCCGAGCCGCGCCTCTGGTGTGGAGGCCGAAACCTGGCGCCGGAGTACTTCGAAGGCAGCGGGCCCGGCAAGCCGCCGTGGCACGACCTCAGCTTCGACCTGACCGGGTCGCTGGTCGAGCAGGCGGCCGCCTTGTTCGAGCATGACTGGCAGTTCGCCAAAGGTGGCAAGGCGCAGGTGGCCCTTCCGCTTGTCGACGATTCGCTGCTGCCGGGGATGCCCGGCGGCCAGATCGGCGCCCAGCTGGTCGCCTCCGGCCCCGACCAGTTCGACGACACCATCTATTCCTTGCTGGTCACCGCGGCCTACCGCGCGCAACGGCGCATCGCCCTGATCACGCCCTATTTCGTGCCCGACCAGGCGCTGTTGCTAGCGTTGTGCCTCGCCGCCCGGCGCGGCGTCGCGGTCGACCTGCTCGTTCCCGGGCGCTCCAACCACCTGATGTCGGACATCGCCCGACGACGCGCCCTGCGCACCCTTGCAATCGCAGGTGGGCGGATCTGGCTGGCGCCGCAGATGCTGCACGCCAAGCTCGCGGTGATCGACGATACGCTGGCGCTCGCCGGCTCGGCGAACCTCGACAGCCGCAGCCTGTTCTTGAACTACGAGCTGATGTTCGCCTTCCATGACGCACCGGCCATCGGCAGCTTCGCCGAATGGTTCGACCGCGAGCGGTCCAACGCCCGGCAGTGCAGGCCCCGGCGCGCCAGTTTCATCCGCGATGTCGCCGAAGGCTTGGTGCTCTGGGTCGGGTTCCAGTTGTAGGCAGGCCGCGAGCCGGTCAACGACGGCTGGTTTCCAGTCTGGGTGGGGGCATTGCCGAACCCTGTTTCTTCTGCGTCAGCTGGACGCCGTTCTTGACGGCGATGACCTCGGCGACGATCGAAACCGCGATCTCCGCGGGCGTCTTCGAGCCGATGTCGAGGCCGATCGGCCCGTGCAGGCGGTCGATCTCGGCCGGCGTCAGGTCGAACAGCGCCAGCCGTTCGCGGCGCTTGGCGGTGTTGCCGCGTGAACCGAGCGCGCCGACGTAAAAGGCCGGCGATTTCAGCGCCTCCAGCAGCACCAGGTCGTCGAGCTTCGGGTCGTGGGTGACGGCGACGACCGCGCTGTGCGCATCGAGCTGCAGCTCCAGCACCAGGTCGTCGGGCATCGCCTTGCTGAAGCGGGTGTTCGGCACGTCCCAGGTGAGGTTGTATTCGTCCCGCGGGTCGCAGCAGACGACCTCGAAATCGAGCGCGACGGCGATCTGCGCGACCGCTCGCGACAGCTGCCCCGCGCCGACGATCAGCAAGCGCCAGCGCGGCCCGAACAGCGCCCGCAGGCTGCTGCCGTCGAAGGCGAAGCCCTCGCCCCGCGCCGCGGGCTCGATCACGACTTCACCGCTCGCCAGATCGAGCCGCCGGGCGACCAGCTCGTGGCGAGCGGTACGGTCGAGGATGTCATCGATCCAGCCGGCGTCGTGCAGCGGCTCCTGCACCAGCCGAAGATTGCCGCCGCACGGCAGGCCGAAGCGCGCCGCTTCCTCCTTGGTCACGCCGTAGGTGATGAGCGAGGGCTTGGCAACGCGTTCGCCATGGCGGAGACGGTCGATCAGGTCGTCCTCGACGCAACCGCCGGAAACCGAACCGGCGACCAGGCCGTCGTCGCGCAGGCAGAGCAAGGCCCCGGGCGGCCGCGGCGCCGAGCCCCAGGTCTCGAGCACGGTGACGAGCCAGACCTTGCGGCCCTCGCTTAGCCAGGCCCGGGCCTGCGCCAGCACTTGCAGATCGAGACTGTCCATCGTCGTATCACCTGTCCTTTGCTCGTGTCTCCGGCCCGCACGCCGCCGGCGAAGGCTATTTTTGCAGCACCACGTAGACCAGGCCGAGCGCCA
>CAXTDH010000568.1:0-2903 GCA_964242405.1 uncultured Rhizobacter sp.
GCCTCGTGCGACACCGAGTAGTCGACATGCAGGCGCGCCGGCCGCGCGTGCGTGACGAGCGCGCGTGCGAACGCCAGCGCCGGCGTCACGCCGATGCCGCCGACCAGGCACACCACCGGCGCCTCGCCGTCCTCGGGCGCGACGCAGTCGCCGCGCGGGCTCGAGACGCGCACCAGGTCGTGCACCCGCATGCGCTCGAACAGCCAGCGCGAGAACGCGCCGCCCTGCTCGCGCTTGACGGTGATCTCGTAGTGCGCCGCGCCCGGCGCATTCGAGAGCGTGTACGCGCGCTGGATCCAGCGGTCGTCGACGCGCGCCTGCACCACCACGTGCTGGCCCGGCAGGAAGCGCTCGCAGGCGACGCCGAGCGGCCTCAGCTGGAAGCGCTTGACGCCGTCGGCGACGGTCTCGGCGCTGGCGACGCTCGCCGGCGTCCAGTCGGCGTGGCCGAGCAGTTCGCGGACCAAGGGCACGCAGCCGCCGCACACCCGTGTCGCGCCGGTCCTGTCGGCCACGGCGGCGAGCGTGTGGCAGCCGTCGGCGATGGCGGCGCGCAACTGCCCGCAGGTCGTCCGGTTGCAGGTGCACAGCACTTCCTCGTCGTCGTAGAGCGGCCGCGGCACGTCGGCCCACAGGTCGCCGGTGCGCCGGAAGAGTTCGACTTGCCACTCCGGCACCTCGTCGCCGTCGACGAGCAGGCGCAGCACCTCGCCGAGACGCGTCCATTCGCCCTCGACGTCCAGCGCGACGATCCGGCCATCGGCCACCGCCACGCTGCGGCGCAGCCCGGAACCCGGGTCGACATGGGTCAGCGCCTCGCCATCGTCGACGCCGAGAACCCGCGCCGTGAACAGGGCGCTGTCGAGCAGCCGGGTGCTGATCACGCGCCGGCCGTCGGCCATGTGGTTGACGGCCGTCCAGCAGCGATGGCCGTCGACGCGCCCCGCCTGCAAGGTGCGCAGGCCGCGCCGCGGCAGCTCGTACATCGACGCCAGCGACTCGAGCACGGCGCGCGGCTGGGCCTCGCGCCCGCCCGATTCGCCGCGAAACCAGGTGCCGTCGACACTCGCGACGCGCAGCGGCTCGGCGGCCCGGACGGTCGCCGAGCGCGGCGCATCGTGAAGGATCGCCAGCTCGCCGAAGAACTGCCCGGGCAGCAGTTCGGCCAGCAGGGTGTCGCTGCCGCCTTCGCGCTGCGTCACCGCCGCCCGGCCGCTGATGACGAGGTAGACGCGGTCGGCCGGGTCGCCCTGGCTGAAGACGGCGGCACCCGCAGCGTAGTCGTCGGTCCGGATGTCGGCGGGCCCAGTGCCGAGGCCGAGGTCGGCGAACAGGCGGGCGCCGAGCAGGCCGCCCGCCCGCCGCTGATAGGCTTCGCCCAGGCCCTTGATGCGGTCGAGCACGTCCGGCCGCTGTTCGAGCACCGGCGCGAGCGCGGACCGTGACAAGACGTGGAGCCTGCCCGCCAGCAGCGCCCGGACGGAGGCGCGGCGTCGGCCGTTGCTGCCCGGCTGCAGCGCCTGCTCGCCGAACCAGTCGCCGGCTTCGAGCCGCGCGAGCACGAGCTCGGAGCCGTCGAGGCCGAGGCACCAGACCTGGAAGGCGCCGGACTGGATGAGGAACATCTCGTCGCCACGTTCGCCTTCGCGCAGCAGCGCCTCGCCGACAATCACGTCGCGAGCGACCGCCTGTGCGGCGATCAGCAGCAGTTGCTCCGGCGACAGCGAGGCGAACAGCGGGACGCGGGCGAGGAGCCGGGCCGCATCGGCTGCGGCATGGGTGCCGGCGCTTGCAGGGTCTTCCATTCCAATCAGGCAGCAGTGGCTCTCGCGACTGCTCGCCCTGGTAGTCGAACGTCATAAATCCTACTTCAACCGCGCCCACACGTCGACGCTGCGTTGCAGCTCGCGGCCAGCGGCCGATTCCCGCTGCAGCACCCGAGTGAGCGCTGCTCAGCCCTCCAGCCGCGCCTCGCTGACGATGCCTTGCAACGCGTCCTCGAACATCGTCCGTGCCAGGCCGGCGGTGCGGCTGAGCTGCCGGTGCAGCGCCGCATCGGCCGGGTGGGTCGAGGTGCAATCCTCGCTGTAGCGCTCGAACCCGGCGAGCTGCAGGACGAGCTCCGCCACGTGGCGCATGCACTCGCAGGCCACGGGCGACGGCATCGCAGCGAGCCGCGTCAACCCATCGTCACTGAACCGCCGCGGCTGGATCCTGGGCGCAGCCGGAACAGCGGATTGCGCGGGCGAAAAAGCGCCAGGCGACGCAGCACGCACCGATCGGACCCACTGAGCCAGCTTCCGACCGGTCAACGGCTCCCGACGGACGGTCACGCTGGCTGCCGCCAGCGCCCGCACACTCGCCTCGGTTCCAAAGCCATAGGCCACGAACACGGCGCTCGCGCCGAACTTCGCGCCCAGCGCCAGCACGCGGTCGACATCCGGCGGCTGCAACGACGGCAGGCGCACGAGCAGCAGCCCCGTACCGGATTCAGGCGTCGCGGCTGACTCGGCTGCCGCCAGGTCGTCGTGGAGAGCCCGCAGCACGCAGTCGGGTACCGCTTCCAAGGCGTGCGCGGCACTCTTGCCGACCACGACCGTATCGAGTGCGATGCGCGACTCGAGGCGCCCCGGGGCCGCCGTGCCCTCGGCCAAAGATTGCAGTGAATCGAGGCCGAGCGCGGCGATGGTGCCGATCGCGTGGCCGTCGTGCGTCAGCCGTCGCATCAGGCGCAGCCGGGCGACATCGTCGAGCGAGTAGAGCCGCTGGCCGCTCGGCGTCCGGCCACCGGCGGTGACGTCGTAGCGGCGTTCCCAGACGCGCAAGGTGGTCACGGGCATGCCTGCCAGGCGCGCCACGGTCCGGCTGCGCAGACGGTACCCCGGGGCGGCTGGGTGTTCTAA
>CAXTDH010000569.1:0-2901 GCA_964242405.1 uncultured Rhizobacter sp.
ACGGCGATCCCGACCCGATCTTCTTCCTCGGCTACTGGAAACGAGACGACGCGACGGCAGCGAAGTTCACCGGTGTGGTCACCGACAGCTGGTGCCGCACCGGCGACACCGCCGTCATGGACGACGACGGCTACCTCTGGTACCAGGGCCGCAGCGACGACGTCTTCAAGGCCGCCGGCTACCGCATCGGCCCGAGCGAGATCGAGAACTGCCTGGTCAAGCACCCGGCGGTCGCCAACGCCGCGGTCGTGCCCAAGCCCGACCCCGAGCGCGGCGCGGTGGTCAAGGCCTATGTCGTGCTGGCGCCCGGCGTCGTCGGAGATCCGGCGCTCGTCGAGCAGCTGCAGGCACACGTGCGCAGCCTGCTCGCCCCCTACGAATATCCGAAGGAGATCGAGTTCATCGACGCCCTGCCGATGACGACCACCGGCAAGCTGCAGCGGCGGGTGCTGCGGCTGCAGGAGGAGGAGCGGGCGAGGGCGGAGTCGAGCGACAGGTCGGATTGACGGGCACGGGGAAGCGGGTGGAACCGTGCTCCTCGGATGCGGCCGCATGGGCGATGCAGGCCACTTGCAGCGTCACCTGACCACGGCGATCGTCTTGGCACCCACTCGCCCGGTGAAGCCGGTCAGATTGACCGTCAACAAATGGCGGCCCGGCTTCAACCCCGCCGTGTTCCAGATCCAGCCAATCGGCACGTAGCCGTTCTCTTCTTCGGATACGAAGTCGCCATCGACGAAGAACGCGACCTCGTAGAGCTGCTCCTGCATCAACCATCGATCCTCGGGGTGGAGATCGACTGATACGCGCACGTTCTCAGGCAGCACAGCGCCCTCTCCGAGCGGCAACCCCGCGGGGTTCACCAAGGTCACTTCGATGCGCGGCTCACGGTCCTTGTAGCGGGCCATGTAGTGTTGCCGGGCGATGCGTTGGCCGCTGCGCTCCAACGGCTGTGCGGTGTCGTTCGTCGGCGCGTCGGGCCTCTCGGGCCAACCTTGGGCCGCACGCCAGGCCCGATAGTCGAGTTCGCTGTGGCCGGTCGTGATGACGGTGAAGTCGGGCAGTTGAAACGCAGTGACCAGCATGGCGAGCCGGTCGTTCCGCAGATCCACCAGGCCTCGCTCGTCGAACCCGTTCCAGCGCTGCAGGTTGCGCCCGGCAGGCCGCGGGCGCCAGACCGACAGCGACCTCAGCATCGCGCCGTTCTTGATGCCCACGCGAATGAGGACTCGTGCCGGGCGCGGCAACGTGTAGGCGATGTCGCCGTCGGGCCCCAGCGTCGGCCGGATGCCGTCGATCACTTCGCCGCCGGTCGAGGTGCAGGGGTCGTCGAGTGACCTCGTGCCGGCCGCCTCGAGCGTCACGCGGGCGCAGTAGGCCTCGTCGGGCACGGGTTGGCCCCGGTCGTCCTTGCCGTCCCAGGCGATGGTTTGTTCGCCGGGAGTCGTGCCCGGCAAGGTGAAGTGCCGTACGACATCGCCGTCGGCTGTCAACACGTCCAGGCTCAGGTTGCCCGGCTGGGTGGTGCGGATGCTGTAGGCCACCTTGTCGCCGGAAATTCCCGACAGCTCGGTGGCGCTGAGCTGCTGCAGCGAAACCTGCCCGAGCGCGCAGAAATGAAGCGCGAGCGAGGCCGCGCCCAGAACAAGCGAACGCAGCTTCATAAGCACCTCAAGGCTCGAAAGGAGCGCAGGCCGGGCAGGGGCAGCGCCACCGAGGCACCGCCGTCGTTCACTCGGACGATCGCAGAACCCGCGGCACTTTCCTGGACAGCGTAGACCGCACCTTCGCAAATCGCGGGGGAAACATGCTGTGCCGGCCCGTGGGTGACGCCGTGCGTGCCGCTGCCGTCGATGCCGACTTGCCACACTTGATGGATGCCGCCGGCGTTGCTGCTGAACAGCACCCGGCGACCGTCGGTGACCGGCGCCTGTGACAAGGCGTTGAGCAACGTGAGCTGTCGTGCCTTGCCCGTGAGCAGGTCGCGGCCCCAGATCTCGACCAGCAGTTCATCGCACCCTGCCGAGCAGCCGACGCTGGCGTACACGAACCAGCGGCCCTGGTAGACGAAAGGGTCCTGCTGCGCGCCGGGCTGGCGGGCGATGTGGCTCGGCTCGGGCGCCTTGTCGAAACGCAGGATTTCGGTGTCGATGCTCTTGCCGTCCGCCATCTCGACGACGTAGACGGCGCTGCCGTCGGCGGCCATGCAGGGCTGGGTGTAGCTGCGCCGCACGTCGGCGCGGGCCAGCACGGTTTCCTGGGGCGAGCCCGCCGCCAGCAGCCGGATCGTGCCGTCGGCCGCAGCGTAGACCGCCTTGCTGCCGTCGGGCGCGACGCAGGCTTGCCGGGGTTCCTGCTCGGTCGGCAGCCGCACCGCCGTGCCGGTCGGGTCGATGCGGTAGAGGCCCCATGCACCCGACGTGTCCTGCGCGACGAAGCTCATGCCGGGCGGCGGGCGCAGCGGCGAGCCGGTCTGCGCGTGCGCCACGCCGACGGTCGCGAAGATCAGGCCGAGCAGCAGGACGGCGGCCCTATTCACCTTCCGGACGTCATGCGGCGGTCGAGCGCTCACGGTTCCTCATTGCAATATCGGTCCACTTCGGCGAGCGCAGCGTCCAGACCGCCTCGCATCGGACGTGTCGGAATGGCGCGAAGTACGCGCGCCTCGAAGGCTTCGACGGCCGGAAACTCGGGCTTGCGCCAGGCCGCCAGTTCGACCACGCGCACGGCGTCGCGCAGGCGGGGAACGCAGGGGTGGTCGAGCTTGTGGATCCGCACCGCCTCCTCGAAGGCGGTGCGCTGGCCGGTGCGTCGATAGGGGGATGTCGGCGTGTCGATGCCGCGCTCGGGTGGTATCGGCGTGCCGCGCTCGAGCGATTCGAAGATCGGCAGGGGCGGCGA
>CAXTDH010000570.1:0-2895 GCA_964242405.1 uncultured Rhizobacter sp.
ACGGCGCGGTTCGCGTTGGTGATATTTCGGCCGAAAAGTCGGATCGCATATCCGTGATCCGACACCAGGCCGATCGAGAGGTCGTACTTGGTCACGCCATCAGCGATCGGCACCGATACGTTATCGCTGCGCACCTCATTGGATTCGTAATTGGCTGCGCCGTCCAGCCTGAGCTTGAAGCCATCGCCCAGCTAAGGTTGACCAAGCCGTCGAGCGCCGTCTCTTTCCGCGATTGCGTGAAGGGTGCGTGCGTCGGGAAGAAATTGTTGATGAAACCGGGCACCTTCGCGATGCGAGCCAGGTTGGCGGTCTTGTGTTCCTCGATATAGCGCGCGCCGCCGGACAGCGTCACACGGCTGACGATGTCGTAGTCGAGCTGACCGAAGGTGGACCAGGACCGGCTCTTCTGGCTGACATTGTTGGTGAAATCGGCCGTGCTCAGCACCGTCGGGTAATTGAGGATCCACTCGCTGACCTGATCGACTGTATTCCTGCCGTACCAACCGCCGGCCACATAGCGAAACGGCTTGTCAGCGGCCGACGTCAGCCGCAGTTCCTGGCTAAACGACGTTCCGTTTGCGGCGAGCATTGCAGAAGGATACCGACCTTCATCCCTTTCCCTTTTTCAAAGCGTCTTCGACGGCCTTGGAGACGTCGTCTGACTTCTTCTGGGCGTCCTTGTTTGTCTTTTCAGCCGCTTTGGCCGCATCATCCGCTGCCTTCGCGGCATCTTTTGCAGCTTGCTCCTGCTGCTTGGCGAGGTCGGCCGCGGCTTTTGATGCTGCATCGGCAGCGTCCTTTGCAGCCTTTTCAGCATCTTTAGCGGTCTTGTCCTTGGCAGCCTTATCCGCTTCTTCGGCCGCCTTCGCCGCGGTTTTAGCTGCGTCCTCGGCATTCTTGTCGGAAGCTGCCTTTGCCGCGTCCTTGACGGCTTTGTCGGCAATGGCCTGAGCAGCATCTTGGGCGGCCTTTGCGGCCTTGGCGTTCGCGTCGGCGGCGGCTTTTGCAGATGCCGCTAGGGCCGCTTGCGCGGCCTGATCCAGCGGATTGTCGACAGCCGTCTTTGCCGCCGCCTCGGCGGCGTGCTGCGCGTCGGCGGCGTCGGCCGCAGCCGCTGCCTGCGCTGCGGCCTTGGCCGCTGCATCCACCTGTGCTCTCGTCGCTTGCCCGGCTGCTTCCGCTGCGGCGTTGGCAGCTGCTCCGGCCTGCGCCTCAGCGGCTGCCTTTGCGGCGTCGCTCCTGATCCTGTCCGCCGCCGCCTGCGCCGCGGCCTCGCTGGCGTGCTGCGCTGCGGCGGCCGCCTCCTGACTCGTGCGATCCGCTGCATCCTTCGCACCGGCAGCGACGGCGGCTGTTTCGGCGCTCTTTGCCACAAGGGCGAGCGCCGCTTGGTTCTCGGCGGCGGCGGTGGAGCTCTCCGTAGCGACCTTCACCGCACGCGTGGCAGCGTTGGCGGACTCGGCGGCGACCCGTGCGGCGCTCGCCACCTCAACCATTTCCGGTGCTGCGATCCCGCCGATCGTGCCGTTGACGAGCCCGCCCGTCGTCGTCGCGAGCGCAACCGGCGCCTCGCCGACGGTGCTGGCTATCGCCGGCACCGCGATGGCCGCCGCCGCGTCCGCGGTCGGCAGGGCAGTGGACGTGTCACCGGGCGGCGCGGCGGACTGTACCGGATCGGCATTCGTCCCGGCGGGCGCGGTCACCACCGGGCCGGCGGTGTTGCCGTCCAAAGGCCTGGACGGCGAGTCGAGCGTCCGGCTCGCTCCGTCGGCGCGGATCCGCATGCGATAGATGTCGCTCGCATCGACCAGCGCGACCGCACCCGGACGAAGCAGCTCGTGACCACCGCCGTCTCTCGTCGCAACGTCGACGGCACCCTCCAGCACCTGCACCGACGCGCCCCTGGAGGACACGCCGACCGAGAAGGTCGTGCCCTTGACCACGGCGGCAAGGTACGGCGTCTTCACCTCGAAATGCGGTGCCATCTGCTTCTTTATCATGAAGACCACGTTGCCGAAGTCCTCGACGATGCGGGTCAAGCCGCTGGCCTCCTGCTCCGCCGGCAACCGCAATTGAGAGGCCGAGGCGACCATCATGTATTCGCTGCCCCGCACCAGCACCGCGCGGGCGCCGCGCCCCGTCGTCACGACGTCCCCTGCGCCGATGACGCCGCCGCGCAGCGCGATTCGGGTCATGCCGGCGTGCGAAACGTGAACGGTGCCGGTCGCCTCGCTGATCCGCCAGTCGGGCTGTTCGGCCAGCGCCGCCGCCGGGCACCCGGCCACCAGAAGAGCGATGATCCGCCTGTGCATTACCATGTTCCCGCGACCTCGATCCCCGACTGAGGTTGTTGCGGGTAGCGAGTTCGCCCGAGGATGGTGTTGAGCGATGCGGTGAACGCGCCGTTAGCACTCGGCCGGCTAACCATTTGCCAAGGCTTGCCGCGCTAGGGACCAGGCATGAACTGGAAACGCGAACTGCGGCAGGTGATGTGGCCGACGACGGCGGGGCTGTTGACAGCGCTGGCCGCATCGCCCGCGGCGGCGCAGGTGCGCCTCGATCGCGCCGACCCTTCGATCACCGAACAGGCGCTGCCCCGGCCTGCACTGCAGGCCGATCCCGCGGCGGCGCCGGAGCCGGCAGCATCACCCCCTGCCGCGACCGTCATCGGGACGGCGGCAGTGCCCCGCATCGCGAGCGCGATCGTCGTGGACGGCAATATCGACATTCCCACCGGCGCCTTCGCGTCGGCACTCGTCGACTATCTCGGGCGCGACCTGTCCCGGGACGATCTCGCGCGGCTCGCGGGCGCGGTAGCCGGCGTCGCTCGTCAGGCGGGGTATCCGTTCGCGAGCGCCACCGTCGAGCGGCAATCGATGGCCGACGGCGTCCTTC
>CAXTDH010000571.1:0-2893 GCA_964242405.1 uncultured Rhizobacter sp.
GATGGGCTATTGCTACACCCGCGACGCCGGCTTGTTCGCGCTTGCCGACGGCATGGGCGGGCACCCGGAAGGCGAGGTCGCGTCGCAACTGTCGCTGCAGACAATGGCCGCCATGTTCCAGCGTGACTGCAAGCCGACGCTGTCCGACCCGCTGCGCTTCCTGCAGGAGGCGATCGTCGCCGGCCACCACCAGCTGCTGCGCTACGCCACCAAGAAGGCGTTGATCGACACGCCGCGGACGACGATCGTCGCCTGCCTGATGCAGGGCAATGCCGCCTATTGGGCGCATTGCGGCGATTCGCGTCTCTATCTCGTCCGCGGCGGCAAGCTCATTGCGCGGACGCGTGACCATTCCTATTCCGAGTTGCAGCAGACGATGAGCCAGGTCGTGCCGATGAACGATCAGGTCAACCGCAACGTGCTGTTCACCTGCCTGGGCAGCCCCGGCAAGCCGGTCGTCGACACGGTCGGCCCCTTGCTGCTGCAGACCGGTGACCGGTTGCTGCTGTGCTCCGACGGGCTTTGGGGCACGGTCGAAGACAACGTCATCACCGAGCAGCTCGCGGGTCTGCCTATTTCGGAGTCGGTGCCGGAACTCGTCGAGACGGCGCTGCGCAACGGCGGGCCGAAATGCGACAACGTCTCGGTGCTGGCGGTCGAGTGGGAGTCGGCCGAGGACAGCGAATCCGGTATTGCGATCTCGACCCAGCAGCTCGGCGACGAGGTGTTCGCCTCGACCATCCAGGCGAGCGTGCTGGGGGTCGACACGGCCGATGAGCTCGACGACGCCGAGATCGAACGCTCGATCCGCGAAATCAACGAAGCGATTCGAAGGTCGTCGCAGCAGAAGAAGGGTTGAGGCGGGCGAGCCGAGCGCTCGTTCGAGGCAGACGCTCGGCAACGCCCCGCGACGTGGACAATAGTCGCCATGACCTTCGAACGAACCCAGTCCCGCGCGGCCGACGCCCTGCGCACCGTCACCATCATCCGCGCCTACACCCGGCACGCCGAGGGCTCGGTGCTGGTCGAGTTCGGCGACACCAAGGTGCTGTGCACCGCCTCCGTCGAAGAGAAGGTGCCGCCGCACAAGCGTAGCTTCGGCGAAGGCTGGGTGACCGCCGAATACGGCATGCTGCCGCGCGCGACCCATACCCGCAGTGACCGCGAGGCGGCGCGTGGCAAGCAGAGCGGCCGGACGCAGGAGATCCAGCGCCTGATCGGCCGTTCGCTGCGCGCCGTGTTCGACCTGAAGGCGCTCGGCGAGCGCACCGTCTCGCTCGACTGCGATGTCATCCAGGCCGACGGCGGCACGCGCACTGCCGCGATCACCGGTGCCTTCGTCGCGGCCCACGACGCCGTCTCGTGGCTGGTGGCGCGCGGCAAGCTCGGCGCCTCGCCGATCCGCGATTTCGTCGCCGCCGTCTCGGTCGGCATCGTCGCCGGCACACCGCTGCTCGACCTGGAGTACATCGAAGATTCCGCCTGTGACACCGACATGAACGTCGTCATGACCGGCGCCGGCGGTTTTGTCGAAGTGCAGGGCACGGCCGAAGGCGCGGCCTTCTCGCGTGCCGAGATGGACTCGCTGCTCGGCCTGGCCGACAAGGGCATTCGCGAGCTGGTCGGGCTGCAGCAGCAAGCGCTGGCCAAGGCGTTGGCGGCGCCGGCGTTGGGGTTGGCGCCGCGTTGACGACGGTGACGCGCAAGACGATGCGGCTCGTCCTGGCATCGAACAACGCGAAGAAGCTGGCAGAGCTGCAGGCGCTGCTGTCGCCGGTGGGTGTCGAGCTGGTGACGCAGGCGTCGCTCGGCGTGGACGAGGCGGAGGAACCCTACGCGACCTTCGTCGAGAACGCGCTGACCAAGGCGCGGCACGCCGCACGGGCGACCGGCGAGGCGGCGATCGCCGACGATTCGGGGTTGTGCGTGGCGGCACTCGGCGGCGCGCCGGGCGTCGTCTCCGCCACCTTCGCGCCCGCGGATCCGGGCACCGGCGATCGGGAGACCCGTCGTGCGCGCCAGGATGCTGCCAACAACGCCTTGCTGCTCCAGCGCCTCGCCGGCATCGCCGATCGCCGGGCGCACTTCATCAGCACCCTCGTCGCCCTGCGCAGCGCCGACGACCCGGAGCCGCTGATCGCCGTGGGCCGCTGGCATGGGCAGATCTCGACAGCGGCCAGTGGCGAGGGCGGCTTCGGTTACGACCCGTTGATGGTCATCACGGCCCTGGGTGCGAGCGTCGCCCGGCTGGCACCGGAGGTGAAGAACGCGAACAGCCACCGAGCACTCGCGGCCGCTCTGATGTGCCGGCAGATGAACGAGGTCTGGGGGATTGGCTGAGATGGCCGCCAACTCGCCCGGTTCGCGCGGCGCAGGAATCAGCCCCCCGGACTCGGCTGCATCGACTGGGCAGAAGCATGGCCGCGAGGCGTTGGAAGCGATCCCGGTCCGGGCACTACTCGCCGACCCGGATCCTGGCGCTACCAATTCGGCAAAGTTCGCTGGTTCGGCTGGATTTGCAGGAACCGCGGGATCTGAGGAACCCGCCGCACCCGCCGAACCCGCCGAACCGGCCACATCCGCCGCCGAGCCGGTCGCCGAGCGCCTCGCCCGCTACATGCGGCCGGGTGTGCTGTCCCTCGCAGCACTGCCGCCACTCTCGCTTTACGTGCACCTGCCATGGTGTCTCAAGAAGTGCCCGTATTGCGACTTCAACTCGCACGAATTGCGGGCCGGGGGGCTCGACGAGCCGCGCTATCTCGACGCCCTGGCGGCCGACCTGGAAGCAGCGCTGCCCTTCATCTGGGGCAGGCGGGTGCAGACGATCTTCATCGGCGGCGGCACGCCCAGCCTTTTCGCGCCGAACTCCATCGACCGCTTGATCGCCGACATC
>CAXTDH010000572.1:0-2890 GCA_964242405.1 uncultured Rhizobacter sp.
CAACACGACCGGCTTCATGGTCGGCAAGGACCACGAGGAGGCCGGCATCATCAAGCACGGCTCCAAGATGATCCAGGCTGTGACCAACGCCACCGTGCCGCAGATCACCATCTATTGCGGCGCATCGTTCGGTGCCGGTAACTACGGCATGTGCGGCCGCGGCTTTCATCCGCGCTTCTGTTTCTCGTGGCCCAACGCCAAGACCGCGGTGATGGGCGGCGAGCAGGCCGCGAAGACGATGGTCATCGTGACCGAGGCCGCGATGAAGCGCAAAGGCGAAGTCGACCAGGTCAAGCTCGACGCGATGGAGAAACGCATCGTCGATCACTTCGACAGCCAGATGAGCGTGTTCACAACCAGCGCACGGCTGCTCGACGATGGCGTAATCGACCCGCGCGACACACGTGAAGTGCTGAGCAAAGTGCTGTCGATCTGCCGCGATGCCGAGGCACGCGAGCCGCAGAAGATGCAGTTCTCGGTAGCGCGGCCTTGAACAGGACAGGGCCCATCATGCAACTCACCACTGAACACGACACCCTGCGCGACACGCTCAAGCGCTTCATCGACAAGGAGGTCAATCCCTTCGTCGACGAGTGGGAAAAGGCCGAGATCTTTCCGGCGCACCAGGTCTTCAAGCGGCTCGGCGAGCTCGGCTTTCTGGGCCTGACCAAGCCGGTCGAAAACGGTGGCTCGGGACTCGACTATTCGTACGGCGCCGTCATGGCCGAAACACTGGCGCACATGAACTGCGGCGGCATCCCGATGGCGATCGGCGTGCAGACCGACATGGCGACGCCGGCCCTCGCCCACCGCGGCAGCAAGGAGCTGCGCGACGAATTCCTGGCACCGGCCATCAGCGGCGACTACGTGGCGTGCCTCGGCGTGTCGGAAGTCGGCAGCGGCTCCGACGTGGCCTCGGTCAAGACCACTGCGCGCAAGGTCGATGGCGACTACGTCATCAACGGCGGCAAGATGTGGACCACCAACGGCACGCAAGCCGACTTCTGCTGCGTGCTCGCCAACACCTCCGAAGGCTCGTCGCACCGCAACAAGTCGCTCATCGTGGTGCCGATGAAGACGAAGGGCGTGCAGGTCGCTCGCAAGCTCAAGAAGATGGGCATGCACTCGTCTGACACGGCGCAGATCCACTTCGACGACGTGCGTGTGCCGCAGCGCTACCGCATCGGCGAACAGGGCATGGGCTTCATCTACCAGATGGAGCAGTTCCAGATCGAGCGGTTGTGGGGGGCGCTCAACAACGTCGGCATCGCGCAGCGGGCCATCGACACCACCATCGCCTACACGCGCGACCGTCAGGCCTTCGGCCGTTCGATCCTCGACAACCAGTGGGTTCACTATAAGCTGGCCGAGCTGCAGACCGAAGTGGCCTGCCTCCGCGCCATCTGCTGGCAGGGCGTGGAAGAGGTGGTGGCCGGCACCGACGCCACGCGCACCGCCACCATGGCCAAGCTGAAAGCCGGCCGTGTGATCCGCGAAGTGGCCGATGGCTGCCTGCAGTTCTGGGGCGGCATGGGCTACATGGACGAGAGCCCGATTTCCCGCATCTTCCGCGATGGCCGGCTGACCTCGATTGGCGGTGGCGCCGACGAAGTGATGCTGCAGATCCTTGCCAAGTTCATGGGCACCTTCCCGTTCCCGAACGCAGCTTAATTTTTCAGACGCATGCCCATGACCGCTACGAATTCCGGTACCGCCCAGCCCCCCGCATCGACCCTCACACCGTTCCGCAAGGTGCTCGTCGCCAACCGCGGAGAGATCGCGTTGCGCATTATCCGCAGTGCCCGCGCGCTGGGCTACCGCACCGTGGCGGTGTATTCCACTGCCGATGCGGATGCGCGCCACGTGCGCGAGGCCGACCAGGCGGTGTGCATCGGCGAGCCGTTGCCGGCCCAGTCGTACCTGCGCATCCCGGCCATCGTCGAGGCGGCACGGCTGAGCGGCGCCGACGCGGTGCATCCCGGCTACGGCTTCCTGGCAGAGAACGAAGACTTCGCGCAGGCCTGCACGGATGCGGGGCTGGTTTTCATCGGACCTTCGGCCGAGGCCATCGTGTCGATGGGCAACAAGGCCGGTGCCAAGACACTGATGATGGCGGCGGGTGTGCCGTGCATTCCGGGATATCAAGGCGAAGACCAGAACGAAGAACGACTGGCCAAGGAAGCCTTGCGCATCGGCTTCCCGGTGATGATCAAGGCGACTGCCGGCGGTGGCGGTCGCGGCATGCGGCTCGTGCCATCGGCCAAGGAGTTCGGCGAGCTGTTGCGCAGTGCACGCTCCGAAGCGCAGAGCGCGTTCGGCGATCCGGAGGTGATCCTCGAGCGCGCTATCGTCGAGCCGCGCCACATCGAGATCCAGGTCTTCGCCGATCGCTACGGCAATGCGATTCACCTGGGCGAGCGCGACTGTTCGGTGCAGCGTCGGCACCAGAAGCTGATCGAGGAAGCGCCTTCGCCCGCGGTCGACACCGAGTTGCGTGCGCGCATGGGTGCCACGGCCGTGGCGGCGGTCAAGGCCATCCGCTACGAAGGTGCCGGCACGCTGGAGTTCCTGCTCGACAGCGAGGGCAGCTTCTATTTCATGGAGATGAACACGCGGCTGCAGGTCGAGCATCCGGTGACGGAAGCCATCACCGGTCTCGATTTGGTGGCATTGCAATTGCGCGTCGCGGCCGGCGAGCCCTTGCCGATCACGCAGGAGCAAGTCACCTTCAGCGGCCACGCCATCGAGGTACGCCTGTGCGCCGAGGACGCGGACAAGGGCTTCATGCCGCAGAGCGGCACGATGGCGCTCTGGCATATGCAGACGCAGTGGCGCGTCGAGCACGCGATGCGCTCGGGCGCGGAGATTCCGCCCTGCTACGAGTCCATGA
>CAXTDH010000573.1:0-2875 GCA_964242405.1 uncultured Rhizobacter sp.
CGCTGCCGGTGCAAGCGGCTCGATCGGCGGCAGGGCGACGCGAGGCGCAGGTTCGAATGGAAGTTCGCTCACGTTGCGAACGATTGTAGGCAGGCGACCACGGCGGGCAGCGTCGAACGCGCCTCGACGACGGTCCCGAAACCGAGCGCCCGGGCGCGCGCGGCGATGCGCGGGTGGGTCGCGAGGGCGCGCGCGGCCGGCCAGGCGCCGGCATGCGACGGCACGGCGTCGGCCAGGTTGCCGATCGCCTCCGAGCTGCTGAAAAACCAGAGGTAACGGGCGGGGTCGAGGGCCGCGGCAGCCAGCAGTTCCCGGTCCGTCGGGCTGAAGCTCGGCGGCGTGCGCCGGTAGGCAGCCAGGGTCTCGACGTCGGCGCCGTGCCGCGTCAGCATGTCGCCCAGCCATTCGCGGCCGCCGTCGCCGCGCACGATCAGCACCGAGGTGCCCCGCCAATCGACTTTCGCCAGCGACGCCCAGAGCGCCTCCGAGTCGAACTGCGGCGAATCCGCTGCCGGCTCGACGACGGCGTCGATCGGCACCCCGAGCCGCCGCAAAACCTGCGTCGTGCCCGGGCCCGGTGAACCGGCGAGCAGCCCGGACGGCCACTCGGCAACATCAGCGGATGGCGGGCGGCAGGCGAAGAACTGCTCGGCCGCGTTCGGGCTCACGAACACCACCAGGCGGCGACGGGCGAGGGAACGCCAGGCGGCCTGCACGGAGGCGATGTCCGCCGCCGGGCCGATGCCGATCAGCGGCAGTGAACTGGCCGTGATGCCCTGCAGGCCCAGCGCCGCGACCCACTCGCTGGCCTGCGCGGCCGGCCGGGTGACGATCACATGCATGGACGCAGCGTCGAGCGCTGGGCGGCGAGGTTCAGGCAGCCCGCACGCGACGACACGCCGACCGCCCCGCGCTCAGCCCGGGCTCTGCTGGACGGCCGCCGCCGCATCGAGATAGGCCTTGGCGCCATGGCCCCGCAAGGCGTCGGCGACCTGTTCGCCGAGCTGCCGGGCCTCGTCGTCGTTCGTCACCGGGCCGCTCGCCTCCGCCCGCAGCAGCGGCGAGCGGGTCGCCTGCGGGTGGCCGAGCAGCGCGCGCAGCTCGAGCACGTCGCCCGCCCAGACGGCATGCGCCGCGAGCGGCATGCTGCAGCTGCCACCGAGCGATCGCGCCACCGCCCGCTCGGCCTGCACCGCGAACCAGGTCGGCCGGTCGGTCAGGCTGGCAAGTCGGTCGGCCAGCTCGCCGATCCCGGTTCGCACCTCGATGCCGAGGGCGCCCTGGCCGGCGCAGGGCAGCATCTCTTCGGGTTCGAACAAGCTGCGGATCCTGCCCGCCAGCCCGAGCCGCTTCAAGCCCGCCGCGGCGAGCACGATCGCGTCGTACTGGCCGTCGTCGAGCTTCTTCAGCCGTGTGTCAAGGTTGCCGCGGACCGGCTGGATGTCGAGATCCGGCCGCAACGCCGCCAGCTGCACCAGGCGCCGCAGGCTCGACGTGCCGACCTTCGCGCCTTGCGGCAGCGCAGCGAGATCCGCATGGTTCGGCGAGACGAAGGCATCGCGCGGATCCTCCCGGTCGAGCACCGCCGCCAGTTCGAAACCGGACGGCAGGTCCATCGGCACATCCTTCAACGAGTGCACGGCCAGGTGCGCCCGGCCTTCGGCCAGTGCCGTCTCGAGCTCCTTGACGAACAGGCCCTTGCCGCCGACCTTGGCAAGTGTCCGGTCGAGGATCTGGTCTCCCCGGGTGGTGATGCCGAGCAGCTCGACCGAGCCGCCGAAACGCGCCAGCAGCAGCTCACGAACGTGCTCTGCCTGCCACAGGGCGAGCCGGCTTTCCCGGGTGACGATGACGGTGGCCGCGCTCATGCATCGATGCTAGCAGGCCCGTCTCTTGCAATCCGGCGCGGCACGGTGGCTGCCGAACCACCGCGCGCTACGATCCGCGCCCTGCCGACGATAGCCCGCGCCCTGCCGCCCGACCGGCACGAACAAGGACCGACACATGCCCCGTGCTGCCGCCGCCGCTACCGCCAAGGACGCGGCCGAGAAGAACCGCCCGCTGGTCGACGACATCCGCCTGCTCGGCCGCATCCTCGGCGACGTGATCCACGAGCAGGAGGGAAAGGCCGCGTTCGAGCTGGTGGAGCGCATCCGCCAACTCTCGGTCGCCTACCGGCTGAAAAGCGACGCCCAGGCCGGCCGGGCGCTCGACCGCTTGCTCAAGAATTTGTCGGGCGATCAGACGGTCAGCGTCATCCGCGCCTTCAGCTATTTTTCGCACCTGGCCAACATCGCCGAAGACCGCCACCATGTGCGCCGCCGCGACCACCACGAGCGCCAGGGCGACCTACAACCCGGCTCGCTGGCGATGACGCTGGAGCGCCTGGCCGCGGCCGGCATCCGTGCCGACGAAATCGCGCAGACGCTGTCGCACGCCTACATCTCGCCCGTGCTGACGGCGCACCCGACCGAGGTCCAGCGCAAGAGCATCCTCGACGCCGAGCGGACGATCGCCGAACTCGTCGAGCAGCGCGATGGCCTGCGCAGCGAACGCGAAGTGCGCGAGAACGAAGCGCTGATCCGCGCCCGTGTCACCCAGCTCTGGCAGACGCGCATGCTGCGAACCGCCAAGCTCACGGTCGCCGACGAGATCGAGAACGCCCTCAGCTACTACCGCTCGACCTTCCTGCGGCAGATTCCGAAGCTCTACGGCGAACTCGAGGCGGCGCTGCCCGGCCACCCGATCGCCTCCTTCTTCCGGATGGGCAACTGGATCGGCGGCGACCGCGACGGCAACCCCTTCGTCACCGCCGAGACGCTGACGACGGCCCTGCAGCGACAGAGCGAGACGGCGCTGCGCTTCTACCTCACGC
>CAXTDH010000574.1:0-2858 GCA_964242405.1 uncultured Rhizobacter sp.
GCTCGTGCTCGGCCACGGCCTCGCGCTCGCGCAGCCGCCAGGCCGCGCTCTGGGCCTCGAGCTCGGCGCGCTGGCGAGCGATGCGCTCGCGCCCCTCGGCGACGTAGCGGATGCGCTCCTCGAGCCGGCTCACCTCGAGCGCGGCCTGGCCGAGGCCGCCTTGGACCGCGTGCAGGGCGTCGTTGGCCGCGTAGTGCTGCTGGCGCGTCGCCTCCAGGCCGGCCTCGGCGTGGCGCAGCTCGGCGGTGCGCGCCTCGAGGGCGGCGCTCGCATCGACGACGCCCTGCTTGACGCGCTTTTCCTCTCTGGCCGCGTCGCGGTGCTTGAGGAACCAGAGCTGGTGCTGCCGGGTCTCGGCCTCGGCCTGGAGGGCGCGATAGCGGCCGGCGACCTCGGCCTGGGCCTCGAGGCGCTCGAGGTTCTGGTTCAGCTCGCGCAGGATGTCTTCGACCCGGGTCAGGTTCTCGCGCGTGTCCTTCAGCCGGTTCTCGGTCTCGCGCCGCCGCTCCTTGTATTTCGACACGCCGGCCGCTTCCTCGAGAAAGAGCCGCAACTCCTCCGGCTTGCTCTCGATGATCCGGCTGATCGTTCCCTGGCCGATGATGGCGTAAGCGCGCGGCCCCAGCCCTGTGCCGAGGAACACGTCCTGCACGTCGCGGCGGCGCACCGGCTGGCTGTTGATGTAGTAGCTGCTGTTGCCGTCTCGGGTCAGCACGCGCTTGACCGCAATCTCGATGAAGCGGCTCCACGGCCCGCCTGCCCGGCCGTCCTCGTTGGCGAAGACGAGTTCGACGCTCGCCCGACTGGCCGGCTTGCGTTGCCCGGAGCCGTTGAAGATCACGTCCTGCATGGACTCGCCGCGCAGCTCGCTGGCCCGGCTCTCGCCCAGCACCCAGCGCACCGCATCCATGATGTTGGACTTGCCGCAGCCATTCGGGCCGACCACGCCGACCAGTTGCCCTGGCAACTGGAAGTGCGTCGGCTCGGCGAAGGACTTGAATCCGGACAGCTTGATCGAGTTCAGGCGCATGGCGAAGTGGACCGGCTGGCTACGCCTAAGTGCTTGATTCTAATCAGGAAAAAGACCCGTCGGGAGGGTTTTCAAGAGCGCGGATGATAGCATCGCCGCAACCGTCAACCAGGCCCGAACGACCGGCGCCGCCTCCTGAACACGCCCCGAGCCCATGGACAAATCAGCCTCCCGCCGCGTTCAATCGCAACGCCCGATGCCGGCCGACCCGCCGAGCGCGCCGAGCAAGGAGCTGCACGTCTTCCCCAACCCGAGCCCGAAGCGGGATTACCTGATCCAGTTCCAGGTGCCGGAGTTCACCTGCCATTGCCCGCTGACAGGCCAGCCCGACTTCGCCCATTTCACGATCGACATGATCGCGGACAAGTTGTGCGTCGAGTTGAAGAGCCTGAAGATGTACTTCTGGAGCTTCCGCAACGAAGGCGCTTTCCATGAAAAGGTAACGAACGACATCCTCGACGAGATCGTCCGCGTCACTGATCCGCGCTTCATCCGCATCACCGCCAAGTGGTACGTGCGCGGCGGCATCTACACCAACGTCATCGCCGAGCATCGGCAGAAAGGCTGGAAGCCGCAGCCGGTGGTGAGCTTGCCGGCTCAGGCTGTCGAGACCGGGCTTGCGTAGCTTGAACCTCCGGTGATGAGAGGCACCACGTTGCGATTGCGATTGCGATGAGGGCGAGCGGGGGGAATAGCGATTGGGGCGAGCAACCATCGGGGCGGGGCCTGCAGGACACACACACCACCGTTGCGGCGCTTGCGAGGCACCCCGGCAACAAGCATGCACACACTTCAATGCAAGCCGACGTCTCATGCATCGCACAAGGCGCACCACGCCATGGACCTTTGAAATGAATCCGCTGCTCGAACGGCTCCACCCCTACCCATTCGAACGGCTGCGGGCGCTGACCCGGGACGTGGTGCCGAACCCGGCCTTCGCGCCGATCAGCCTCGGTCTGGGCGAACCGAAACACGCCACGCCCGAGCTGATCAAGCAGGCGTTCCGCGACCACCTCGACGGCTTGGCCAGCTATCCGGCCACCGCCGGCTCGGCGGCGCTTCGCGAGACGATCGCCGGCTGGCTGCGCCGCCGGTACGATGTGTCGGTCGACCCCGCCTCCCAGGTGCTCCCGGTCAACGGCTCGCGCGAGGCGCTGTTCGCGTTGGCCCAGACCGTGGTCGATTCGACCCGGCCGAACCCGACCGTCGTCTGCCCGAACCCGTTCTATCAAATATACGAAGGCGCCGCCCTGCTCGCCGGGGCGAACGTCGCCTTCGCCGACAGCGACCCGGTGCGCAACTTTGCCGCCAACTGGGAGAGCGTGCCCGAGGCCACATGGCAAGACACCCAGCTGCTCTACGTCTGCTCGCCCGGCAACCCGACCGGGGCCGTCATGCCGCTGGAAGAATGGCAACGGCTGTTCGAGCTGTCGGACCGGCACGGCTTCGTCATCGCCTCCGACGAGTGCTACTCGGAGATCTACTTTCGCGACGAACCACCGCTCGGCTCTCTCCAAGCCGCGGCCCGGCTCGGCCGGCATGGCTTCGCCAACCTGATCGCTTTCACCAGCCTGTCGAAGCGCTCAAACGTGCCGGGCATGCGCTCCGGCTTCGTCGCCGGTGACGCAGACCTCATCCGCCGCTTCTTGCTGTACCGCACCTACCACGGCAGTGCGATGAGCCCGGTGGTGCAGCAGGCGAGCATCGCCGCCTGGAGCGACGAGGCGCATGTCGTCGCCAACCGGGCGCTGTACCGGGCAAAGTTCGTCGAGGTGACGCCGATCCTGGCCCCGGTGCTCGACGTCGCCCTGCCCGACGCCGGCTTCTA
>CAXTDH010000575.1:0-2841 GCA_964242405.1 uncultured Rhizobacter sp.
GGTGAAGCCGTTGTTGCCGCCGAAGCCGGTCTCGTTGCGGAAGAAGAGCAGCATCATGGCGAAGGTCATCGCCTGGGTGATGATCGAGAAGTACACGCCCTTGATGCGCGAGCGGAAGGCGAAGTAGCCGAACACGAAAGCGAGTGCGGCCGGCACCAGCACCACGAGCAGCAGGGTCGCGACGAAGGAGTCGCTCAAGCCCCAGGTCCAGGGCAATTGCTTCCAATTGAGAAAGACCATGAAGTCCGGCAAGTCGGATTGGTAATTGCCGTCACGACCGATCTGCCGCATCAGGTACATGCCCATCACATAGCCGCCGAGCGCGAAGAAGACGCCGTGGCCGAGCGACAGGATGCCGGTGTAGCCCCAGATCAGGTCCATTGCCAATGCCGCGATGGCATAGCACATGATCTTGGCGACGAGTTGGACCGAATATTCGGAGAGGTGGAACGGGCTGCTGTCCGGCACGGCCAGGTTCAGGATCGGCACCAGCACGGCGACGACCAGGACGGCCATCAGCACCGCGCCCCAGCTCTTGCCGTCCAGCAGACCGCGGGCCGGCAACTCCGGCGCCGAAGGCGAGGTGGAGCCGACGGGCGGCAGGGGCAGGACGGCGCTCATGGGTTCGGACTCGGGTGTCGGTGGGGGTGGCGTCGTCGGTGCGGGTATGCGGTTCCAGGGGGAGTAGAGCGGCACCGAATCGCTCATGCTTCGGCGCTCCGGCCCTTCATCGCGAAGATGCCCTGCGGCCGCTTCTGAATGAAGACGACGATGAGCACCAGCACCATGATCTTGGCCAGCACCGCGCCCTGCCAACCCTCGAAGAGCTTGTTGAGCACACCGAGCCCGATCGCTGCATAAACAGTGCCCGCCAGCTGGCCGACGCCGCCCAGCACCACCACCATGAAGGAGTCGACGATGTAGCTCTGGCCGAGATCCGGGCCGACGTTGCCGATTTGCGAGAGCGCGCAGCCTGCCAGGCCGGCGATGCCCGAACCGAGCGCGAAGGCGTAGGTGTCGATGCGGGCAGTGTCGACGCCCATGCAGGCGGCCATCTTGCGGTTCTGCGTCACGCCGCGGACGAACAGGCCAAGCCGCGTCCGGGCGATCAGGGCGGAAACGCCGGCCAGCACCAGGACCGCGAAGCCGATGATCGCCAGCCGGTTGAAGGGCAGGATCAGGTTGCTCATCACCTGCACGCCGCCCGAGAGCCAGGCCGGATTTTCGACCGGCACGTTCTGCGCCCCGAACACACTGCGGACGAACTGCTGCAGCACCAGGCTGATGCCCCAAGTGGCGAGCAGCGTCTCGAGCGGCCGGCCGTACAGCCAGCGGATCACGCTGCGCTCGAGCACCGCGCCGACGAACGCGGCCGCCAGGAACGACGCCGGAATCGCGACCAGCACATAGGCGTCGAAGGCCCCCGGCAGCCAGCTGCGAAACAGGTTCTGCACCACATAGGTGGCGTAGGCGCCGATCATCATCAGCTCGCCGTGCGCCATGTTGATGACGCCCATCAGGCCGTAGGTGATCGCCAGGCCGAGCGCCACCAGCAGCAGGATGGAGCCGAGGCTGACGCCGGTGAAGACGACGCCCAGCCGCTCGCCCCAGGCGAGGCGCCCCTCGATCTGGCCGAGCGCCACGCCGATCGCGGCGCGCACCTCCGGATCGGTCTCGGCCTTTTGCCGGTCGAGCAGCAAGGTCTTGGTCGCCGGCGTGCCCGAGCCGCCGAGTGACTTGGCCGCCGCCAGTCGCTTGGTCTTGTCGGCACTGCCGAGCAGAATCGCCGCGCGCACGTCGCCGAGCGCCTGCTTGATGGCCGGCACCTGCTCGGCGGCGTAGGCCTTGTCGATGATCTCGAGCTTCGATTCGTCCGGCTCGGCGCTGATCGTCTTGACGGCGTCGGCGCGTGCCTGCGCGTCGGGCGAGAACAGCTTGACCGAGGCGAGCGCCGCATCGAGCTCGCCGCGCATCTGGTTGTTGTTGACGACATCCTCGGCGGTGTCGGGGACCGGGACATCGGCGCCGCTGACGGGGTCCTGGCCTTTGCCGTCCTTGACGACGATGACGGCGCTGTCGGTGAACTTGACGGCTTCGTCGGACATCGCCTGGATCAGGGCGATGGTCTTGGCGTCGGCGGATGGCAGCAATTTGTGCAGCGCGGCGATCCGGTCCTCGACCTCGCCGGTCGCCAGTGCCCGGGCCTCGGGCGCCGTCAGCGCCAGGGCCTGCGTGCTGAACAGCAGTGCGGCGACGAGAGCGAGGAGTGGGCGGAGCGGGGTGCGCATGGGCGGTCGTAGGCGTCGCGGGAGGAGATGCGGGGCACCGGGCGAGCCTCTCCCGCGGGCGGGAGAAGGAGTTCGGGCGGCGGTGCTCTTTTCGCGGGCGAGTGAGGGAGTGCGAGCGGGGGTGCCCTCATTGAAAGGAGGGAGGGTCAGGCATTGGCCGCGTCGCCCCGCGCCTGGGGGGGGGCGACGGGCGATCAGCCGCCGATCACTTCTTCTCGGGCTCGTCTTTCTTGCCCTTGTCTTCGGGGATGTACTGGCTCCAGGGCTGGGCCTTGACGGGGCCGGGCGTCTTCCAGACGACGCCGAACTGGCCGTCGCCCTTGACTTCGCCGATGAAGACCGACTTGTGCAGGTGATGGTTCTTCGCGTCCATCTCCGAGGTGATGCCGCTCGGCGCCGCGAAGGTCTGGCCGGCCATCGCCGCGATCACCTTGTCGGTGTCGGTGCTGCCGGCTTTCTTGACCGCCTGGGCCCACATGTTGATGCCGATGTAGGTGGCCTCCATCGGGTCGTTGGTGAGCGGCTTGTCCTTGTCGCCGGGGATGTTCTTGGC
>CAXTDH010000576.1:0-2837 GCA_964242405.1 uncultured Rhizobacter sp.
GTAGATGCGCATCATTTCCTGCTGCATCTGCTGCGGCTTCTCCTTCAGCCGCTCGCGCATCTCGGTGATGCGCGGGCTGACGGCCTTCATCCGGGCCATCGAGCTGTAGGCCTTGAAGTTGAGGTAGAAGAAGGCGATGCGCAGCAGCACGACCAGGCCGACGATCGACCAGCCCCAGTTGCCGAGGATCTTGTGCAGCTGCGTCAACAGCCAGAAGAGCGGCTCGGCGAGGATCTTGAAGATGCCGTAATCCTTGACGAGCTCCAGGCGTGGCGCGAGCGCGGCGAGTCGGTCCTCTTCCTGTGGGCCGGCAAAAAGCTTCGCTTCGAACGCCTTGCTCGCGCCGGGGGCAATCTCGCCGAGCGGCACGAACAGGCCAACCGAGTAGACGTGCGCTAGGCCGCCGGTCGCGGGGTTGACGACGTCGGACTTGCCAGTGAAGTACTCGCGCGGCAGCTTCGCGCTGCCCGCCGGATCGACGAGCCAGGCGGAGGCGAAGTAGTGCTGCACCATCGCCACCCAGCCGCTGTCGGCGGTGGTCGCGTGATCGGGCTTGTCACCGGCGGCCCGCTTCTCGATCGACTTGTATTCGATCTTCTCGAACTTCGAACCGTCGTCGATGGCCGCGCCGGTGAAGGTCGAGTACACGCCCGAGCCGCCGGGCGGCGGGATGCCGTCGCGTACCAGTTGCAGGTAGAGCCGCGGAGAGACCGGCGCGCCCGATTCGTTGAACGCTTCCTCCCGGACGTCGAGCACATAGTCGTCGCGGTGGAAGGTGTAGGTCTTGACCAGCTTGACGCCGCCGATGACCGGTGATTCGTAGCTGATCTGCAGCTTGTCCTCGCCGGCGCGCAGGCTGCGCTCGCCCGGCCGCAAGGTCATCGGCGTCTGGTGGTTCGGCAACGCAGTGCCGCCGTTGGCAGGGATGAGGCCGGTCTGTGCCAGGTAGAGCCGGTCGGGCGTCTGGTCGAAGAGGACGACATTGCGCGCCGGGTCCGGCACCGCCGACACGCCGATGCCCAGCAAGGCCGTGATCGGCTCGTACCAGGGCTTGAGGTTCTGGTCCGGGTACTTCAACAGCTCGAGCCGGACGAGCGAGCCGCCTTCGCTGCTGAGCGTCGCGCGCACCAGCTCGGTCGTGATCGTCGTCTGCTGTGCGGTCGTGGCCGGCGCGGCTGCCGAGCTGGCGCCAGGGACGGCGACAGCGCCCGGAGCCGACACCGGCGCCGAACCCGTGGCGAACGACGGCCCGGCGGCCGGTACGGGCACGCCGGCCGCCGGGCCGTTGGGCACCGCCGAGGGGCCGGTCGCAGGCGGCGCTGTCGGCCGCGCTGGCGCTGGGCTGAACATCGACGGTTGCCCGTTGTGCTTGTTCCAGGCGTCCCAGATCAGGAACAGGGACATCGAGAACACCACCCAGAGCAGGGTACGGCGGATATCGGTCATGGATGCGGGCCAGCTGTCGCCGGCGATGAGGACGGACCGCAGGGATGCGGATCGGGAAAAGGAACCGGCTCGGCAGGCGTAGGCCCGGCGAAAAAGGGTTTTAGTGAAGAGGGTTCGGACGGCGGCCGGCCGCTCACGATAGATGCGGTCTGGCAGGGCGACGGTTCGCCCGGCACCGCGGCGAAGCGCAGGACCGGATCATGCCCGCCCTCGCACCACGGGCCGCAGCGCAGTACCCGCCAGACCGCTCGGGCGCTGCCGAGCACAGCACCATTCACCTCGAGTGCTTCGAGCGCGTAGGCAGAACACGTCGGCGTGAAGCGGCAGGAACCGCCCAACCAGGGACTGAGTAGCAAGCGGTAAGCGCGAACCAGCAACTGCAGCAGCCGCTTCGGAAAGTCGACCATCGCCCGGGCGAGCGCCCACGCCCGTTCGGCGGAGACGGCGTTCATCGATTGCGGCCGGCCGCCGGAGTGCGATGGCTCACACCACCGCCCGACCTTGCCCTGGCCACCGCAGCGTCGAGCAGCTGCGCCAGCTCGCTGCTAGCGCAACTTTTCAACGCTTCCGACGCGGCACTGGGAAATTCTGCCCGGTCGAACGGCGCACGCAATCGCAGCACCCAGATGCCGGCCGGCAGGTCGGCACCATGACCTTCGACGGCCTGGTGCATCTGCCGCTTCAGCAAGCTGCGGGTGACCGCGCGCCGGGCATGTCGCTTGGGCACGACGGTGCCGATCCACAGCCGCTCGAATCGACTTTCCGGCGCATCGCTCGGCAGCGTCGGGGTTAGGTCATCCACAGGCAGGGTGGAGGCGTCGATGCGGCCTGTGGACAACTCCCGCCCCGCGGGCTTGGCGAGGCCGCCGTGACGGGCCGGCCCGCCCGCCAGGTGGTGGACCGCGAAGTGCAGGCTGCTGACCCGACTGCGGGTTCCCAACACACGTTCGAAGTCCTCGGACCGCAACAAGCGCCCGATCATCGCGATCTCGTCGACGGTATTCGCGGCGCCGGCGTCAGAACCGTCAGACTGCCAGGCGCTTGCGACCCTTGGCACGCCGTGCCTTGATGACGGCGCGGCCGCCGCGCGTCGCCATACGGACGAGGAACCCGTGCGTGCGGGCACGGCGGACCTTGGAGGCTTGATAGGTGCGTTTCATGATCTGTCCAACGTGAAGATGAGGGCCGTCAGGAAAACCCTGACGACGCAGAAGGTGCGTGTTGCCGCAGCCGACGAACCGAGTGGCGGCGAACCAGCCCCGCGCAGGGCCGAGCGCACATGCGAACGGCGACGACCCTGAACGCGCTTGGGGCGACCGGTGATTAGACCAAAGTCTCGCCCTCCGGTCAAACAGGGGTTGTCCGACTAGGGACGGACACGGTTGACGACC
>CAXTDH010000577.1:0-2837 GCA_964242405.1 uncultured Rhizobacter sp.
CGACAGACGATCCTGAGCCTCTAGCATCGCGTGAATCGCGTCGCGGTATCTGTCACGGTCCGCCTGGATGCGAGGCCCCCATACGGCCGGCCCCTTGCTGCGGTTCAGCATCCGATAGTGGATCGCCGCGGCGTCCGCGGCGCGCGCGATCAGGGCGAGCGACTCGTCGCCACCGGCACGTGTCGGCTGCTGCCCTACGACCTGGATTGGACGCTGCTGCCGATCTGCCTGTTGTTGCCGCGATCAGCAGCGCGCCAGCCCACGGTCGAAGCCCTGGCCCATGTCATTTGCGGCGCCGGCAGGGAGCTGGCCCTGGCGCGACGGATTCGCCAATCCGCCAACTACTAGGTCCGAGGCGCATCACATAAACGGCATGCCCTCATGCCAAAGCCGTCGCAGCGGGCAGGTTTCGGTTCGTATAGTCGAAGCATGTTTACCACCCGACCAGAGCTTGCAGGAACTTTCGGCGTCGTCGCATCGACCCACTGGATGGCATCACAGGCGGGCATGGGCGCCCTCGAAAAAGGCGGCAATGCCTTCGATGCAGCGGTGACTGCGGGCCTGGTCTTGCACCTCGTGGAGCCGCATCTCAACGGTCCGGGGGGCGAGGCCCCCATCCTCTTTTGGAGCGAGCGAGATCGCGCGGCGCGCTTCGTCAACGGCCAGGGTTCGGCACCTGCCGCGGCAACGCCTGCCGAGTTCCGTCGTCTCGGCCTCGACCTCGTGCCCGGCATCGGACTGCTCGGCGCCACCGTTCCGGGCGCGATAGCATCCTGGCTGACATTGCTCGCGCAGCACGGAACCTTCACCTTGAGCCAGGTGTTTGCACCCGCGATTCATTACGCGACCGAGGGCTTCCCGGTGGCGCCGAGGCTCGCGCAAGGCCTGCTTGCCGTCAGCGAGTTGTTTCAATCGCACTGGCCGTCTTCGGCTGCGACCTGGCTGGTGGATGGCAAGGTGCCACGCCCTGGTTCGCTGCACCGATTGCCGCAGCTGGCGGCGACCTATCGCCGTCTTATCGCCGAAGCGGAAGATCGCAGCAGCAGTCGCGTCGGCGCGATCGAGGCTGCGATCGACGTCTGGCAGCAAGGCTTCGTGGCGCGCGAGATCGACCGCTTTTCACGCCATACGCACGTGCTCGACGGCACCGGCGAAGCGCATGCCGGATTGCTGCGCTTCGACGACATGGCTGCCTGGCGCGTGGCGGTGGAGCCGCCCGCTTCGATCGACTTCGGTCGCTTCAAGGTCATGAAAGGTGGCTTTGGCAGTCAGGGCCCGATGATGCTGCAGCAGTTGTCGATGCTGCGGCATGCGGAGCTCCAGCGTTTCGCACCGGAGAGCGCCGAATTCGCGCATCGCATTGCCGAGGCCGCCAAGCTGGCCTTTGCCGATCGGCTGGCCTGGTACGGGCGTGCGCCGGCCGCGGACGCGCAGGTGCAGGCTGCCTTGCTGGAAGACGCTTACGCTCGAGAACGTTGGGCCTCCATCGATCTGTCCATCGCAGCTCGCGAACTTCGGCCCGGATCGCCGCTGGGACGCCAGCCGAGGTTGCCGGACCTGTCCGTGGCCGAGCGCACCGCGCGCAGCGCCGATCTGCGCTACGGCGTCGGCGAGCCGACCTTCGCCAAGCTGCCACCGACCGCTCAATGGGTCGATCGAGAATTGTTCGTCGGCGACACCTGCCACATCGACGTCATCGACAAAGACGGCAACATGGTGTCGGCCACACCGTCGGGGGGATGGCTCTCGTCCAGTCCGACCATTCCTGAACTCGGCTTCGCGCTCGGCACCCGGCTGCAATCGACGTGGCTGGACGAAGGGCTACCCAACACGCTCACGCCCGGCATCGCGCCGATGCACACGCTGTCGCCGACGCTCGCACTGCGCGATGGCGAACCTTATCTGGCGTTCGGGACGCCGGGTGGCGACCAGCAAGACCAATGGGCCACGACTTTCTTTTTACGCCATGCGGTCCATGGCATGAACCTGCAGGAAGCCATCGACTGCCCGTCGTGGCACGTCACGCACTACCCCAGCTCGTTCTGGCCTCGGCTGACGCAGCTCGGCAAGCTGACCGTGGAGTCCCGTTTCTCCAGCAACGTCATCTCGCAACTCGAAGCGCTGGGCCACACGGTCGAGGTCGGCGATCAATGGTCGGAGGGGCGACTCTCGGCCTGCAGCCGCGAGCGCGACCGCGAGGGTCGGCTGATTCTTCGCGCCGCCGCCAACCCGCGCGGGATGCAGGGCTACGCGGTCGGCCGCTAGACATCGCAAGCACGCTTTCACGCAACACTGGAATCACCATGCTCGTTCATCACCTCAACCACTACACGCTGAAATGCGCCGAGCGCGATCTCGATGCGGTCAGGACGTTCTACACGAGCGTGCTCGGCCTGGTCGAGGGCCCGCGGCCGGCCTTCAGCTTCGCCGGTCACTGGCTCTACAGCGGGGCCCAGCCGATCGTTCACCTTGCCGCGTTGCTCGACGAGCGCGCACCGCCAGCGACGGGGCCGCTCGACCACATCGCGTTCACCGGGCGCGACGTCGCAGCCGCCCGCAGTGCACTCGACGCCCTGGATGTCGCGTACGACGAACTGCCGGTGCCCGGCTTTCCCCTGCATCAGATCTTCGTCGAAGATCCACTGGGCCTGAGGATCGAACTGACCTTCGAACTGAGCCCGGCCGAGGTTGCAGCATGACGGACTTCGCCACGCTCGACACCGACCTTCACGTTGCATACGACATGGCGGGCGACGGTCCGCCGCTGCTCCTTTTGCATGGTCTGCAAGGCGGTCGAAAAATGCTCGCCGAGTTGGCTGCATTGCTATCGACCTCTT
>CAXTDH010000578.1:0-2835 GCA_964242405.1 uncultured Rhizobacter sp.
GGGAGACGATGTTCGGCCGCTTCGAGCACCTGCCGATCGTGCCGATCTTCGTCAACGCGATCGGTTATCCGCTACCGGCCTTCCGTCGGGCGCGCGCACTCGGCAAGGCGGTCGGCCAGTTCGCCCGCGAGTCGGGGCGGCGGGTGCTGTTCGCCGCATCCGGCGGGCTGAGCCATGACCCGATCGTGCCGCAGATTCGCGGCTCGTCGCCCGAGCTGCGTCTGCGCCTGACCGGCCGTGCACCGTTGACGCCGGAGAAGCAATTGGCGCGGGAGCGGGCGGTCTACGAAGCGGGTGCATCGGCGAAGGTCGGCCAGGGGCCCGTACGCCCGCTGAACCCGGCCTGGGACGCCGAATTCCTGCGCCTGCTCGCGGCCCGCGATTGGGCGGCTTTCGATGCGATGACACCTGAAGGCGTCGATCAGGTGGCTGGTGCCGGCGGCAATGAAGTGCTGGCCTGGGTCGCCGCAGCCGCCGCGACCGAGGCTGCCGGCGGCATCTACCGAGTCGAGCAATCGGACTATCTTGCCATTCCGGGCTGGATTGCCGGCATGGCGGTCTTCAGCGCAGTCGTCTGATAAGGCGAGTGGCTCGGCACTTCGTAAGCCCGCAGCACGAGGTCGATACAGCGCTGTACAGGCGCCTTGGACGCCTCCGACGCAACTGATCCGGCGATCACCGGATAGGCGAGTTCGCCAATCAGCAGCACGATGAACTGCCGAGCGGCCAATCGCGAATCGAGAGGAATCAGCCGGCCCGCCGCCGACTGCGTATCCAGGTACTGCGCCAGGGCGATGATCGAAGGCTCGAAACCACTCCGGAACCAGGCATCGAGCAGATCCGGGGCGTCCAGGCCTTCGGAGACAACCGCGCGGTTGATGGCCTTGCCTTCCTCGGATCGCCAGGTGGCCACCAGTTGCAGCCCAAAGCGCATCAACGCTTCGCGTGGCGGCGATTTCAGCCCCATCGGCGACAGCACCGACGAGGCCAGGTCGGCGCCGCTTTGGGCGATGATGGCACTCACCAGCCCGGACTTGCCGCCGAACGCACGGTAGATGGTGACGCGCGAACCGCCGGCGCGGGCGATGATCGCTTCGAGCGTCGTGCCGCGGTAACCGTTCTCGATCAGCAGATCGCGGGCAGCGTCGAGCAGTTCGCTCTGGCGCCGCCGGCCCCGCTCTCGTCGACCGTCGGGCTTCTCGGCAGGCGCCGTACCGGTTCCAGGAAGTTCGATGGCAGGGCTCCGGCCAATGTGGATGTCGATGTCCACGCATTCTGCCTTAACGACCTGGAGCGGCAAGGGCGCCACGACAGCCAGAACGCGGGTCGCACACGGCTCCTGCAACGGTGTTGCTTCGGCGGGGCCTCGGAGCGCCACCTCTCTCAGACGGTCACCTGTACCGGTTCGACCGTGCCGTAGTCGGCAGCCCGCTCGATCGCGCTGGCGGGCGTGTCGACCGCCACCGTCTCGAACGCGGCCGGCGTAAAGATTTCCAGCAGTTGCATCGGCTCTGAGGAGCAGAGCTCCTGGTGCACCATGCCCCCGGGAATCATGATCGATTCGCCGGCCTTGACCATCACGACCCCGAGTTCCGCGAACTCGAACTTGACCCAGCCTTCGATCACGTAATTGAGCTGCATCGGCGCCGTGTGATAGTGCCAGCCGGTCGGCTTGGAGCCGACCGCGTTGTTGATGTGCATGATCTGGGCGCTCATGCCGCCGTTCGTGGCGTCTTTCACCCCGAGGTCGCGATAGCGTATCCACGACCGGCGCCCTGGCTTGAAGGTCATCTCCTCCAACGACGAATGAACAAACTTCATCGTCGGATCGATTTGGGTCGAATCAATTGGCATGTTGAATCCTTGTCGAATAGTCGAGCGGCGCAAGAAAAGCGGCTGACGCACCGCTGTATCTTGTAGAACGATAGTACACTTGATTTGGGAGACAAGCAATCGGGGACCGCCGCCTGCTCTCGACAGACAAACGCCAACTGGAAGGTCGAAGATGAAGCTACTGACATTGCGTTCCGGGGATCGCTACCACCCCGCCGTCCTCCTGGCCGACGAGGCCCTCGACCTGATCGTCGCGCGCGAGGTCATTCCGTTGGCGATGTGCCTGCCCGATTCGCTCAAGGGCTTGCTGGCCGCAGGGGCCGAGGCACTGAAAGTCGTCGATCGGGTGCTCGCCCTGGCCAGCGAACCAGCGGCACGAGCGCGGCTTCTCGTCGTCGGCGGATTGCGGCCCTTCGCCTCTGCGGTGCTCGCGTCGGTCGTGCCCGACGCTGACCTGGTGCTGTCGGGCTCCATGAACTCCCACGGACACCTCCGCGAGATGGGCGACGCTCCGCCGGATCACCCGTGCGCCTTTCACAAGGTTCGCAGCGCGCTCTCCGCGTCGGGTGCGGAGATCGTTCCGCCCGCCGGTCATGGCGACCGCATCGATTGGGAAGGCGAATTCTGCATCGTCATCGGCAAGCGCTGTCACGCCGTGTCGATCGATGAGGCAGGCGACTGCATCGTCGGCTATACCTTGATGAACGACGTGTCGGCGCGCGAGTACGCCTTGCCGTTCATCCAGGCCAAGGGGGCGGTACCTGCAGCGCAGGCCTGGGAGCGCAATGTGCTCGGCAAGAACTACCCCGGCTTCGCGCCGATCGGCCCGGTGATCGCCACGAAAGACGAGTTGCCCAGCCCTTTGACGTACCACATGGAGACGGTGGTCAACGGCGAGGTGATGCAATCGTCGACCCAGGACGACCTGGTGTTCGGCCCGGCGGAGATGGTGTCCTACTTCTCGCAGTTCTACGTCTTCCAGCCCGGTGACATCATCAGCAT
>CAXTDH010000579.1:0-2832 GCA_964242405.1 uncultured Rhizobacter sp.
TGGAAAAGACTCATGTGGAACGCCAGCAGCTGCCCCAGGCCGCCCGCCCCGACCACGCCCAGGATCGCCGCGGCGCGGATGTTGTTCTCCCAGCGGTAGAGTGAATACGAGATCAGCTGCGGCAGCACCTGCGGCAGGCTGGCGTACACGAACACCCGCAGCCGCCCGATGCCCTGGCTGCGCAGCGCCGTGGCCGGCGCCTGCGGCCCGTTCTCGATCGCCTCGGCGAACAGCCGGCCGAGGACGCCGGTGGTGTGCAGCGCCAAAGCCAGCGTGCCCGCGAACGGACCTAGGCCGGCTGAAATCAGCAGCAGCGCCGCCCAGACGAGTTCGGGAACTGCGCGCAGCGCATTGAGCAGCAGGCGGGTCGGCGGGCGTGCCCAGGCGGTGTCGCCGACATCCATCCGGCTGGCGGGCAAGGCCAGCAGCACGCCGGCCGCGGCGGCGAGCAAAGTGCCGAGCGCCGACATCGCGAGCGTCTCGACGCTCGCCGCGGCGACCTTCGCCAGGAACCGCGGCGACACGTCCGGCGGAAAGAATTCGGCGACGAAGCGCGCCATGCTGCGGGCGGCGTCGGGCGACAGGAAAGCGGCCCATTGCAGGTCGAGCGTGCGAAAGCTCGCAATCACCAGGACGGCGAGGGCCGCGCCGAAACCCCGGGCCTGCCAGCTTCGTTCAGCGGCAGGACGCTGCAGCCGATGACCCGCCCGCCTCATCCGAGCGCCTTGCGCAGCCAGCCGCTCGCCCGGTCGGCCAGGGCGACGAGCGCGACGAACACCAGCAACATCGTCGCCACTTCACCGCCGGCGAACATCTTGGTCGAGTTGTCGAGTTGCTGGCCGAGCCCGCCGGCGCCAACGAAGCCGAGCACCACTGACGAACGGATCGCGCATTCCCAGCGGTAGACGGTGTAGGACGTGAGTTCGGCGGCGTTCTGCGGCAACAGGCCGTAGATGAAGGCCTGAAGCCGGCTGCTGCCGTTGGCGAGCAACTGCCGGGTGACCGCGCCTTCGCCGCTCTCGAGGATGTCGCCATAGACCTTGCCGAGCATGCCGCCGTAGGTCAGGGCGATCGCCAGCACGCCGGCGGTCGCGCCCAGGCCGACGACCCGCACGAAGACCAGTGCCCAGACGAGCTCCGGGATGCTGCGCAACCCGATCAGGCACCAGCGCAGGCACTGGCGGCACGCGGCCGGCCACCTCGCCATCCGGCCGGACAAGGCGGACACCGACAGCACCCGCGCCGACAGAAGCGCGCCAGGGATCGCGATCACGAGCGCCAGGACGATGCCACAGGTGGCGATCGCCACAGTGCGCCAGGTTTCCCGGGCGACCATCGTGAGAAAGTCGGTACCGGTCGCGGGTGGGATGAACGCCGACAGGAAGCGCAGCGTCGGGCCGCGGCTGTCGGCATCGAGCAGCGTCCACGGCCGGAATTCAGACTCGACCAGCATCGGCCAGAGCAGCGCCAGCCCGGCGCCGAACCAGAACACCCTGCCCAGCCAGGCGGGGTCGCGGCGGCGAGCCTTGACGAGCACCGACCCCGCCGTCAACGACACTGAAAGCTGGCCTCCGGCGACCGGGTGGGCGGGACCGTGATGGGCGCCTGCGCCTGCGGCAACGTTGACAGCAGCGGCGACGGCAACGACGACGGCGGCGCTTCGGCGAGCTCATCCTCGTGATGCGCATAGAGCCGCAGCAGCCGTTCCCGGTCGACCTCCGCCGCTGGCAGGTCGAAGGCGACGGCGCCGTCGCGCAGGCCGACGATGCGGTCGAAGTGGGCGAGCGCGGTGTCGACCTGGTGCATTGTCGAGACCAGGGTGATGCCGCGTTCCCGGGCGACTGCGACCAGCGCCGTGATCGCCTGTTCGGCACGCGTCGGGTCGAGCGCCGAGAGCGGTTCGTCGATCAGCCAGAGGGTGGCCGGCGACAGCAGGGCCCGGGCCAGGCCGACGCGCTGGCGCTCGCCGCCCGAGAGCCGGTCGACCCGGTCGAACAGCTTGTCGGCCAGGTCGAACCGGGCCAGGGCGTCATGGGCGGCATCGATGTCGACCGGGTAGACCAGCGAGCGCAGGCTGGTCCAGAGGCTCCACGACGGCAGGCGCCCGGCGAGCACCGCCGTGACCACCCGTTGCCGCGGCGGCAGCGGCGGCGTCTGCGGCGCGAGAAACAACCGGCCGCGTTGCCACTGCAGCACCCGGGCGCGCTGCGACCAGGCATCGACACCGGCGAGCACGACACGCCCGCCGCTCGGCCGCAATGCCGCCGCGGCGACTTGCAGCAGGGTCGTCTTGCCGGCCCCGGACGGCCCGATCACCGCCAGCCGTTCACCGGCGCCGACCCGGAGGTCGACCTCCGTCAGGGCGGTGGTGCCTTTGGCCGCGGCCGGATGCCGGGCGGCGACCGCCTGCAGAACAAGTTCCATCGACCGCTCGCGGGCTACAGCAGGCCGGCGCTCCGGGCGGCCGCCTCGATGCCCTTGTAGTTCTCGGCCCGTGTCGGCACGAAGCGGGTGGCCCGCTGCAGCTCCAGGATTTCCTTGCCCTGCGGCGTGTTGCGGTCGAGGGCGAGAAAGGCCTGCGTCAGCCGGGCCCGGAGCGCCTCGGGCATGTCGGCGTTCACCGACCAGTTGTAGTCGAAGAAGGTCGGCGTCGTGAAGAACACGCGGACCCGATCGGTGTCGACCCGCTTGTCGGCGACGAACTTCTCCCAAACCGAGACGTTCAGCGCGCCGGCCTGCACCTTGCCGGCGGCCACCGCGGCGATGGTCGCGTCGTGAGCGCCGCTGTAGGCGACCCGCCTGAAATCCTTGTCCGGGTCGATGCCCGCCTGC
>CAXTDH010000580.1:0-2828 GCA_964242405.1 uncultured Rhizobacter sp.
CCGGCGGCGCGGGTGGTGCCGCCGCGGCCGCTGGTGGCTTTGCCTCGGGCGCCGGCGCCGTGCTGCTGCAGGCGACGAGCCATGACAGCAGAACGGGGAGCAGGACGGGGGCCAGCACGGCGGCGTGCCGTCGACTCGTCGTGCCAGTGGAGGGCGAGAAGTGGAGTGTGCGTCTCATGGGCATGCACCGGGAAGGAAGGCCGCATTGTCGACCGGCGAGCGGCTTTTCGTCGCCTGCGGTCGCCCGGACTAAAGTCATGCGGCCTGCGCCATGAAGAAGCGCAGCATGGCCTCGGAGGCGTCGGGGCCGGCCGGGTCGGTGTAGGAGCCCGCGGTGCTGCCGCCCGACCAGGCGTGGCCGGCGCCGTGCAGCAGCCACTGCTCGACGCGCGGCCGACCGGCGGCGTCACGGTGCACGGTGCGGGTGTAGCGCTGCCCGCCGGGCGCTACCTGCACCTCGACCGCTTCCCGCAGTGCAGCGTCGGCGGGCGAACGGCCCGCCTGGGCGAGCGCCTGGGACACGACTTCGAGCCCGTTGCCTGAATTGACCGTCGGGTCGCGATCGCCGTGGAAGACGATCGTGGGCACGAACGGCGCTGCCGACGCGCCGCGACTGCGCCCGCGCGGGTCACCGCCCATCGCCGAGAAGGCGGTCGGCACGTCATGCGCCGCACCGTAGGCCAGACCGGAATGCGCCCCCACCGCGGCGAACACTTCCGGATGCGTCTGCCCCAGGATGACGGCCATCGCCGCGCCTGCCGAAAGGCCGGCCACGAAGATGCGCGACCGGTCGACCGAATAGCCCCCGACCACTTCCTCGACGATGCCGGCGATCAGCGCCGGCTCGCCGCCGTCACGTGCCTGGTCCTGGGTGCGGAACCAGTTCCAGCACTTCGAGCCGTTCGCGTTCTTCGACTGTGCGGGGTAGACGACGATGAACCCTTCGCGATCGGCCAGGGCGTTCATCCCGGTGCCAGCGGCGAAATCGTCCGGCGACTGGGTGCAGCCGTGCAACATCACCACCATCGGCAGCGGTTGGGCGGCGGTGTAGCCGATCGGCAGGTAGACCTGGTAGGTGCGGCTGCCCACGGCGCTGGTGTACTTGCCGTTGACGGATCGGCCGGCGGCCGCCTCGGGCTTCGCTGCGGGATTGGTTGGCGCGGCCCGCTGTTCGTCGAGTGTCCGGGCGACGACATCGATGACGACCGAAGGATTTTTCGTCGTCGGCGCAGGCGAGCTGCCGGCGTCGCGTCCGGGCATCAGGCCGGCGCTCGCGAGGCTGCGCTGGATCACCTCCATCGCGTTTTGCAATTGCGGCGTCGAATGGCTGTCCAGCCCGTTGGACTGCAGCGCTTTCTGGATGCGCTGCTGCACCTTTTCGATGTCGAGCGTGGCACCGGGCAGTTTCGAGTTCGAGCCGAAGGAGAAGAATCGTGGCAGTTTCATGGCAATTCCGTTTGGGTTGAAGAAGACGCGGTCAGCGCGTCCGGTCGGCCAGGGCGGCACGTACCGCGGGTGTGGCTTGAAAGGCGCCGAGGACCGACACCGAAGCGATGGCCGACCTCGCCAGCTCCGGGCTGACGTCGTCGGCGATCCGGGCCAGCCCGACCACCTGGATGTGCACCGGCTGGCCTGCGGCCGCGGCGGCTTCCAGCGCCTCGCGGCTGTAGCTCTGCAAGCCGAGCACAAGGGTGCGCCGTTGCAGCGTCTGCCGCAGGGTGTCGGCGTGCGTCGCCAGCTGGTTGCGGACGGCCGTACGGACGAGATCCGTGCGGTTCGAGTAGAAGCCCTCCTGGACGAGGAGATCGATCTGGCCGAGATCGACGACGCCGAGGTTCACCGTCATCTTTTCGGTGTCACCAGGACGAAGCCGAAGATTGGCCTGTAGAGCGACTTCGGATTGCATACGCTGTTTGGATTCCATGTGGATGGTGAACGGAGTATACAGCCCTTTTGTGTGGAGGGTGGCCGTCAATGACGACAGTCTGGCTTGCCCCGTCAACCCAACCGGCCATCGCCCCGTTGTTCTCTGGTCGCCCCGCCGGGGCTTAAACCAGAGGTAAGAAAATGTCGTCGTTCACCAAGATGATCCTGATCGGCCTGACCGCTGCGAGCGGCTTCGTGACCATCGCTGCGGAAGCCCGCAGCGATGCGCCTGCCCAACGGCAGCAAGTGCTGGCTGCGCACCGCGAGGTGGTGTCTGCAACGCCCGTGGCGCACCGCCGCCACCACCATCGCCGGCACCATGCGCACCGCGTCGTGCGGCCGGCCCATCGCTGACCGGGGCTGACCCGATGCCCGTCGGCATGGGTCGATCGACCGCCCTGCCCGAGCGCTTGCCCGAGCGCTCGCCCGAGCGCTCGCCTGAAGGCGCGTTGGGCGGCGAGGGCGCCGCGGGTGTCTACACCGCGCAGGAGCGGCGCAGCCGGATTTTCGCGATCGTTGCGGCGTCGTCGGGCAACCTGGTCGAGTGGTTCGACTTCTACGTCTATGCCTTCTGTGCGATCTATTTCGCGCCGGCGTTCTTCCCCAAATCCGACCCGACCGCGCAGCTGCTGAACACCGCCGGCGTGTTTGCGCTCGGCTTCCTGATGCGCCCGATCGGTGGCTGGCTGTTCGGCCGGATCGCCGACCGAAGTGGCCGCAAGACCTCGCTCGTGATCTCGGTGATGATGATGTGCGGCGGCTCGCTGGTCATCGCCTGCCTGCCGACCTATGCCGCCATCGGCGCCTGGGCGCCTGCGCTGCTGCTGCTGGCGAGGCTGTTCCAGGGCTTGTCGGTCGGTGGCGAATACGGCGCCACCGCGACCTACATGAGCGAGATCGCG
>CAXTDH010000581.1:0-2811 GCA_964242405.1 uncultured Rhizobacter sp.
CCGCGAGCACCCGCACGAGGGGCGGCACCTCCAAGTCCGCAGCCCGCTGCGCTTCTCCGCGCATGAACTTCCCCCCCTGCCCCCCGCTGCGTCGCCGGGCCAACACAACGAGGAGGTCGCCCGGGAACTCGGCGTGACGCTGCCGGGCGGCGCGCCGGCCGCGCCAGCCGCGCCGGCCGCGCCGCCGTGAGCTGACGCGAGCGCGCCCCTGTTCAGCCGAGCCGGGTCAGCGCTTCGCGCAGCACCACGCGGTTGCGACCCTGGTGCTTGGCGTCGTAGAGCGCCGCGTCGGCGCGTTGGATCGCTGCGCCGCTGGTTTCGTCCGGCCAGACGAGCGCCACACCCGCCGACACCGTGACCGCCAGCCCGGGCTGGACGGCATTCCAGTCGTGCGCCTCGATCCGGGCGCGAACCCGCTCGACGGCATCCGCGGCCGATCGGGCATCGGGCAACTGCTGCAGCACGAGCAAGAACTCCTCGCCGCCATACCGGCCGACGCGGTCGCTCGGGCGCAGGCTCGCCGACGCCGATGCGGCGAAGGCGCACAGGACCTGGTCGCCGACATCGTGACCATAACGGTCGTTGACGCGTTTGAAGTTGTCGATGTCGAGCACCGCCACGCCCACGCACCAGCCGGGAGTCGGCGCCCGCTCGAGCGCCGCCTTCAGCTGGCCGACGATGGAACGCCGGTTCGGCAGGACCGTCAATTCGTCGGTCGCCGCCACCTGCTCGACTTCGCGCAGTGCATCGGCCAGCTTGGCGTTGGCCTTGCTGACCATCCGGCGCAATTGCTGTCCGGCCACGTTGTGGGCCGACGCCTTCAGCATCAGCCAGACCAGCCAGACGCCGGTCAGTGAACGTTCGCCGGGCGTCGCCGTGGGAACCGCGGCCGCTCCGCCGGTCAGCGCCAGAACAGCGACGCTCGCAGCGGAGAACGCCAGGCACAGCACCATCACCTGTCGGCCGGCCATCTGCACCGCACTGAGCGACACCACCGCCATGAGGCTCATCAGCATCAAGCCGCCGACCTGCGGCGCGAAGGCGAGCGTGGCCAGCATCACCGAACCGGCGAACACCGTCTGGCCGAGGCTCATGCGGTCGAGCTCTTCGTGCCGGCCGCCACGGCGCCAGAACCAGAACATCGAGATCGACGATCCGGCGCAACCGACCAGCGCGTAAAGCCAGCCGACCTGCCAGGCGATGCTGCCGCACCAGGCGTAGCCGGTCAGCAGCAGGCCGTCGACCAGGTAGAACAGCAAGACGCTGGCGTGCACCCGCCTGACCTCCGTCCGGGCTTGCCCGGTCAGGATTTTCGGCGCCTGCTCGTCGGCCGCGAAGGCGACGGGAAAAGCGCTGGGCGGTATGAGCGTTCGGGCCACGTGACTGTGCATATCGGCACATCCGTGACTTACCTGAGCGCCGACGCGGCCGGTCGATCGGCCGTGCCGGCGCTGTCCCGCCCTACGGCCCGGTGCAGTCGAGCTGCAACGACTCGATGTCGCCGCCGATGCCGAGCTTGCTGATCAGCCCGGCCTCGCGGCTGTTCGGGCCGAAGGCGACCGACCTGTCCTTGAACATCGCGTGCTCGTAGACCCGCAACGTCGCCTTCGAGCCGGTGACCAGGCTGTCGATGTGGCGCTTGAGCTTGCGACCGGTGAACTTGTCGGCCGCGTCGAGCGACACCGGGCCGGTCAAGGTGGCCATCTCGCCCTTGAAGTTGCGGTCGCTGTAGAACTGGACCCAGCAGCCGGACTGCAGCGCCGGGTCGGTCACTTCCACCGGCACCTGGACGACCACCGGCTGCGGCTGGGTGTCACCGGTGGCGGTGACGAGCCGCGTTGTCGGGCTGGTGCAGGCGCTGCACAGGAGCCCCGCGGCCAGTGCGCCGACGAGTGCCGAGAGCCCGGTCCGTCGAGGTGCCGTCAGGGAGCTCAGGACGGGCCTCACGTCCGCGAACCACTCTGCGGCGCCGGAGCCGGCTGGGCGGGCGCCGGCTGCTGACCGGCAGTCGGCGCCGCCTTCTTGTTGGCGATGTGGTGCCCGACCGCGCAGCCTGCCGCCGCACCGATCAACCCGTGGTGACCGGCCACATGACCGCCGACACCGCCCACCGCAGCGCCCTTCAGGCAGCCTTTGGCAGCAGCCGGCCCTGACAGAAGCGCGAGGCACACGGCGGCGAGGCCGAAACTGATCTTGGTGTTCATGGCGTGAGGCCCGAAGTTGCGAGTGCCGGAATTCTTCCCGTGTCGGCCAACCGGCGCCGTAGGACAAATGCGGTTTAACGTAACCTCACGAGGCCTCGGGGGGCCTCGGGGGGCCTCGGGGGGCCTCGGAAGACCTTGCAAGGCCCGCCGCCGCCCGGGCGCGGCGACCGAGGCTTCGTTTGAACACGACGCGCTCAGCGACGCGTCACCTTCGCATGGTCGAAATAGCGGTAAGTTCGGCCGTTCGCGGTCCTCACGTCCTTGATGTAGACGTCGACCGAATAGCGGCCCGACTTGTCGGCCTCGATGTCCTTGCCGTCGGGCTGTGTCGGCAGCTGGAAACGCAGGCCTTCGACCACCGAGGAAGCGGTCGGCAGCCGGCCCGACGACATGGCTTCGACCACGGCCTCGTCGGGCGGCACGCGCAGCGCTTCGGCGAGGATTCGGCCATCGGCTTCGGGCAGTGAGGTGCCGAGCAGCCAGGCGACGGTCGGCGCGAGGTCGACATTGCCGGAGGGCAACCTGCTGTCCACCCCCGCCCTGAAACTCGGCCCGGCGACGACCAGCGTGTTGTGCACGTCGACGGGGCTGGAGCTGCCGTGCATGC
>CAXTDH010000582.1:0-2805 GCA_964242405.1 uncultured Rhizobacter sp.
GCCGGGACGCCGGCGTGCTTTCATCCGCGCATTCGGCGATGCGCCATCCGCTTTGTCTTCATTCGATTTTCATCCATTCGACCGAGCCCGGGGAGGCCCTTCATGCAGTCAACGAGTTTGTCGATCGACGCCAACGTCCTGAATTCGAAGCAGCCGGCATTGCCGCTGCGCCGCCGTTTGTGTGCCGGCGCCTTCGTGCTCGGTCTCGGCCTTACGGGTGCGCTGTCGGCTGCGCCCGTGCGCGCCCAGGGCTTGCCCGACTTCACCGGGCTGGTCGAGCAGGTCGGGCCGGCGGTCGTCTTCGTTCGCACCACCGAGCACGTCAAGGCCAGCCGCAGCGGTGGTGCGCCCGAGATGGACGAGGACATGCTCGAATTCTTCAAGCGCTTCGGCCTGCCGATGCCCAACATGCCGAACATGCCGAAACGGCAAGGCCCGCGCAATCAGCCTGCGCCGGAGGCCGACAACGAACCGCAGCAGCGCGGCGTCGGCTCCGGCTTCATCCTGAACGCCGATGGCTACGTGATGACGAACGCCCACGTGGTCGACGGCGCCGACGAAGTCATCGTCACCCTGCCCGACAAGCGCGAGTTCAAGGCGAAGATCATCGGCGCCGACAAGCGCTCGGATGTGGCGCTCGTCAAGATCGATGCGACCGGCCTGCCGTTCGTCAAGATCGGCGATGTCAGCCGCCTGAAGGCCGGCGAATGGGTGATTGCCATCGGCGCGCCGTTCGGCCTCGACAACACCGTCACCGCCGGCATCGTCAGCGCCAAGGCGCGTGACACCGGCGAGCTGGTGCCGCTCATCCAGACCGACGTCGCGATCAACCCCGGCAACTCCGGCGGGCCGCTGATCAACATGCGTGGCGAGGTCGTCGGCATCAACTCGCAGATCTACAGCCGCTCGGGCGGCTACATGGGCATTTCCTTCGCGATCCCGATCGACGAGGCCAGCCGGGTCGCGGACCAGTTGCGGACCAGCGGCCGGGTGAGCCGTGGCCGCATCGGCGTGGCGATCGGCGAGGTGACGCGCGACGTCGCCGAATCGATCGGCCTCGGCAAGCCGGTCGGTGCGCTGGTGCGCAGCGTCGAGGCGGGCGGCCCGGCCGAAAAAGCCGGCATCGAAGCCGGCGACATCATCACCAAGGTCGACGGCAAGCCGGTCGAGAAGGTGGCCGACCTGCCGCGGATGGTGGGTGCCGTCAAGCCGGGGGCCAAGGTGGCAGTGCAGGTGTTCCGGCGCGGAACCTACAAGGACGTGTCGGTCGCGGTGGTCGAGTTCGAGGCGGCGGAGAAGACGGCCAAGGCGCCGACCGAGCGCGGCGGCGACGCTGCCAAGCCGCCGACTGCGGTCTCGAACCTCGGCCTGGCGGTCGTCGATTTGACCGACGCGCAGAAGAAGGAGTTGAAGCTGAGCGGCGGGGTGCGGGTCGAAAGCGCCGAAGGCGTGGCGGCGCGGGCGGGCATCCGCGAGGGCGACGTGCTGGTCTCGGTCGGCAACACCGAGGTCACCAGCGCCCGGCAGTTCGAGACCTTGACGAGCAAGGCCGACAAGACCAAGCCGCTCACCGTGCTGGTGCGGCGCGGCGACACCGTCAACTTCGTGATCATCAAGCCGCAGAGCCGTTGAGGTCCGGCCGGGTCGGGTTCCGCCAGTGCTCGGCTCTACTACAATGAAACCCCAACAAGCAGTTGCCATACGTTTTGTTGGAAGGCGCGTCATTCGATTCGACGTGCCTTTTTTTTAGCTTCAGCACCCGCCGCACCGTGCGCCGCAGAACGTTGCTGCCGGCGCGGCTTCGGTCTTCCTGTCGAAGACTTCCCTGAAGCCCGTTTTTGCCCGTATGGATCACATCAGAAACTTTTCGATCATCGCCCACATCGACCACGGCAAGAGCACGTTGGCCGATCGGCTGATCCAGCGCTGCGGCGGCCTCTCGGACCGCGAGATGGAGGCCCAGGTGCTCGATTCGATGGACATCGAACGGGAACGCGGCATCACGATCAAGGCGCAGACGGCGTCGCTCGAATACAAGGCCAAAGACGGCCGCCTCTACAACCTGAACCTGATCGACACGCCGGGGCATGTCGACTTTTCGTACGAAGTGAGCCGGTCGCTCTCCGCCTGCGAAGGCGCGCTGCTGGTGGTCGACGCGAGCCAGGGCGTCGAGGCGCAGACGGTCGCCAACTGCTACACCGCGCTCGACCTCGGCGTCGAGGTGGTGCCGGTGCTCAACAAGATGGACCTGCCGAACGCCGACCCGGAGCGTGCCAAGGAGGAGATCGAGGACGTCATCGGCATCGATGCCGACCACGCCATCCCCTGCAGCGCCAAGACCGGCATGGGCATCGACGACATCCTCGAGGCGGTGATCGCCCGAATGCCGGCGCCGCGCGGCGTTCTCGAGGCGCCGTTGCGGGCGATGATCGTCGACTCCTGGTTCGACAACTACGTCGGCGTCGTCATGCTGGTGCGGGTGATCGACGGCCAGCTGCAACGCGGCGAGCGCATCCGGCTGATGGCGAGCGATGCGGTCTACCCGGCCGACAGCCTGGGCGTCTTCACCCCCAAATCGCTTCCGCGCGACCGCTTGAAGGCCGGCGAAGTGGGCTTCGTCATCGCCGGCATCAAGGAGCTGCAGGCGGCCAAGGTCGGCGACACCATCACCCTCGAGAAAAAGCTGCCGAACAACCTCGGGCCCGCCACCGAGGCGCTGCCCGGCTTCAAGGAGATCCAGCCGCAGGTCTTCGCCGGCCTCTACCCGACCGAGGCGAGCGAGTACGACCAGCTGCGCGACGCGCT
>CAXTDH010000583.1:0-2803 GCA_964242405.1 uncultured Rhizobacter sp.
CTCTCGGCCTTGGCCGCGAACAGCAATCCGTCCAGCCTCGAGGCCAGCAGCGACGGCGGTGCCTGCCATGCGAGCTCGGTCAGCCGGAGCGCGGTCGCCGGGTCGATGTCGACGCCTGCAGGTCTCAGGTCCTCGTAGCCGAATGCGAAGGCGATCGGCAGCACCGCGAGCGCAGCCATCGCCACTTGCACCGGCGCATCGCCGAAGAATGTGCTGCCCGCGATCACCGCGAAGGCACCCAGGATGATGAAGTCCCCCTGTGCCGTGTTGGTGAGTCGCATGACGCCGAACATCAGCGACTGGCCGAGCGCGAAGAGCGTGTAGAGGCCGCCGAGCAGCACGCCCTGGAGGATGGTTTCGATCAATGCGGTGGCTCCGGTCGCGGTTCGTTCGGCGGTGACATCACAAGCCGAAGTACGCCTGCGAAATCTGCTCGCGGGTGAGTGCATCGGAGCGGCCCTGCAACGACACGCGGCCTTCCTGCAGACAGTAAATTCGCTGCGACACGCGCTGCGCCATCGTCACGTCCTGCTCGACGATGACCACCGTCATGCCTTCACGCGTGATGTCGGGCATGGCGGCGTAGATCTCGCGGATCACGATCGGTGCCAGGCCCAGCGAGAGCTCGTCGCACAGCAGCACCTCGGGGTTGCTCATGAGCGCGCGGCCCAGCGCCACCATCTGCTGCTGGCCGCCCGACAGCGAAGTGCCCGGATGGCCGCGCTTCTCGGCCAGGATAGGAAACAGCGCATACAGGCGCTGCAGATTCCACGGGCCGGCACGGCGCGTCAGGCCGCCGATCAGCAGGTTCTCTTCGACGCTCAGGCTGGGGAACAGGCGTCGACCTTCGGGCACCATCGCCAGCCCGCGCTTGACGATCTCGCCGGGTGGCAAACCACCGATCGCCTCACCCTTGAAATGCACCGCATCGCGCGGCGCGCGCACCAGGCCGGTCAGGCACTTGAGCAACGTCGACTTGCCCGCGCCGTTGGCACCGATGATGGCCACCAGCTCGCCCTGCGCCAGCGCGAAGTCGACGCCGAACAGCGCCTGCGCATCACCGTAGAAGGCCTGCAAGCCCTGCGTTTCGAGCAAGACCGTCATTCGGAATCCTTCGTGCTGCGCACTGCGGCGCTGTTCGCCTCGGGAACGGCCCGGCGGCTCACGCTTCCATCCCCATGTACACGCGGCGCACTTCGCCATCGTTCATCACGGCGCGCGGCTCGCCCTCCGCCAGCTTCTGGCCGAAGTTGATGACGAAGAGCCGGTCGGCCAGCGACAGCAGCGCATGCACCACGTGCTCGATCCAGATCATGGTCACGCCGCGCGATTTGATGCGCTGCAGCTCTTCGACCAGTTGCTTCGCTTCATGCTCGGTCAGTCCGCCGGCGATCTCGTCGAGCAGCAGCAGGCTGGGCCGTGTCGCCAGCGCCCGCGCCAGCTCCAGCCGCTTGCGGTTCAGCAAGGTCAGGCCACCCGCCGGCTTGTTGGCGTGCGGCATCAGACCGGTCTGCTCCAGCACCTCGTGCGCAGTGCGCCAGGCTTCGCGTTCGCTCTGCTGCGCGCCGAAGCAGGCGGCGGTCACGAGATTTTCGAACACGCTCATGTTGCCGAACGGCTGCGGCACCTGGTAGCTGCGGCCGATGCCGGCATGGCAGCGCTGGTGCGGCTTGAGGCCGGTCACGTCGCGCCCCTCGTACTCGATGCGGCCGGCATCGACGCGCACGTCGCCCGAGATCAGGTTGAAGAGCGTCGTCTTGCCTGCGCCGTTAGGCCCGAGAATGCCCAGCGTTTCGCCCTCGCGGACCGACAACGTGATGTCGTCGGTGACCTTGAGTGCGCCGTACGACTTGCTGACCGCGTGCAGCTCAAGGAGCGTCATCGCTCAGCCCGGCATCGGCCGCAGCATGCCGCCGGCCGGAATGCTCTTGGCAGCTTCGTCGTTGACGATGACCATCTCGTACTTGTACTTCTTGCCCTTGCCCCACTGGCCGAGCACCAGCGGTGTCTTGCTCACGTTCTTGAACGGGCCCTGGCCGCCCCATTTCACCGGGCCGACCACCGAATCGATCGACGTCGCCGCCACCGCATCACGCACGTCCGCAGCCTTCTGGGACTTGGCGCGCGACAGCGCATCGACCGCGACCTCGAACAGCGCGTGCGAGAAACCGATCGGCTGCGTCCACTGTTTCTTGGTGCCGGCTTCGTAGGCGTCGGCCAACGCTTTCGCGCTCTGCTTGGTCAGGCTCGAAGTGAACGGATGCGACGGGCTCCACCAGACTTCGGTCGACAGGCCATCGCCCAGATCGCCCAATGCCTCGATGGCGCCGGGGAACAGCAGCGCCTTGCCCAGCGTGATGACTTTCGGCTTGAAGCCTTGCTGCCTGGCTTGCGTCAGGAAGGTCTTGGCGTCGGGCGGAATCACGACGCCGGTGACGATCTCCACGCCGTCCTTCTTGAAGGCCGCGATCTGCGCGCTGAAGTCTTGCGTGCCGTTCTGGAAGCGACCCGGGTCGGTCAGGGTGAAGCCCATCTGCGACAGCGGCTTCGGAAATCCCAGCTCCTTGTCGCCCCATGCGTTGCCGTCGCCATCGTTGGGGAACAGGCCGCCGACCTTCTTGTTGGTCGCCACCGTCTTCCAGCCGTTGGTGTAGTTGGCGATGACGTCCTCGAGCCCCCAGAACACGTGGTACGTCCAGTTGAAGCCCTTGGCCGGATCACCCTTGCGACCGAAGAACCAGGGCTGCCACGGCACCACGCTGGAAATGCAGGGCACCTCGTTCAGCTCGCAGGCATCGCTCAC
>CAXTDH010000584.1:0-2793 GCA_964242405.1 uncultured Rhizobacter sp.
CCGCATCGGCGACATCTCCGGCCGCGGCAAGCTGGCGGGCGACATGCGCGAGGTCTGGCTGATGCAGCCGCGCTTCGAGCGGCGCAGCGGCGGCGGCTTGCAGACGCTCGTCGACCAGCCGCGTTTTCGCGCCGGCCTCGACTTCCTTCGGCTGCGCGGCGATGCCGGTGAGATCGACGGCGCGCTCGCCAACTGGTGGGAGGACTTCTCCCTCGCCGACGAGGAGGGCCGGCAGGCGCTGCTCGACGCGGTGCGCGGCAAGACCGGGCCGCAGGTCCGGCGGGTTCGAGGCGCCGGCCGGGTGGCGGCAACCAGCGGCGCGGTCGGCGGCGAGGCGCCCGGGGTCGCCGACGAGTCGAAGCTCGACGCCGACGCGGCCGGCGGAGAGGGCGACGATGAATTCGGCGAGAACACGGAGACGACTGGGGAGCCGGTCCGCAAACGCCGCCGCCGCCGCCGCAGGCCGGCGGGTGTGGGTGGTGGCTCGGGAGAGGGTGCCGGTGTAAATGAAGGTGCTGGTGCTGGTGCTGGTGCTGGTGCCGGTGCCGGTGCCGGTGCCGGTGCCGGTGCCGGTGCCGGTGCCGGTGCCGGTGCGGCGGCGGGCGCGGGCGCCACGAGCGCGGGCGTCGAGGGTGGTGGCGGTATCGCCGAGGCCGGGGCGCCGGTCCGGGCGACCGGCACCGATACCGCCGAGCGCTGAACGCGCCCGTCATGGCGACCATCACCGAGCCGCTGACGGCGTACTTTTCCGTCGACGCAGACGGTGCCGGCGTCGACCGGGCAGCGACCGCGCGACTGGTCGCCAAGTTCCAGGACCTGATCACCGCAGGCCGCATCCCCGGCGCCGTGCTGCTGATCGTGCGGCACGGCAAGCTGGCGTGTTTCGAGGCTCTGGGCCGGCAAACGCCAGCGCCGGATTCACCGCCAATGCGGCCGGACGCCGTCTTTCGCATCTACTCGATGACCAAGCCGATCGTGTCGGTCGCGGTGATGCAGCTGGTCGAGGCGGGCGCGCTGAGGCTGGGTGAGCCGGTGGCCAAGTTCCTGCCCGAGTTCGGCGCAACGACCGTCGGCCTGGAACGCGACGGCCGGCTCGAGTCCGTGCCGCCCCGGCAGCCGATGACGGTGCACGATTTGCTGCGCCACACCGCCGGCCTGACCTACGAGATCCTGCCTGGCGGAACCGCCGTCCGACAGGCTTATGCCGAGGCCAAGCTCGGCTCGCCGCGCCGCAGCAACGCTGAATTCAGCCGCGTGCTCGCCGGCTTGCCGCTCGCGCATCAGCCGGGCAGCTGCTGGGAGTACAGCCGGGCGACCGACGTCCTCGGCCGCCTGGTCGAGGTGATGTCGGGCCAACCGCTGGGCGAGCGGCTTCGCACGACGATCTTCGAGCCGCTCGGCATGGCCGACACCGGCTTCACCGTGCCGACCCGCGAGCAGCACCGAATCGCCGAACCGTTCGCCGCCGACCCCGAAACCGGCGCTGCGGTCCGTCTCGGCGAACCGCGCCGGGTCAACGCCTTCGAGTCGGGCGGCGGCGGGCTCGTCTCGACAGCGCTCGACTACGGTCGTTTCCTGCAGATGTTGCTTCAGGGCGGTCGGCTCGGCGCAGCCCGGATCCTCGGCCGCAAGACGCTCGAGCTGATGACTGCCGACCACCTGGGCGCCCTGCCGCGATGCGGTGACTTGCTGCCGGCCGGTTATGGGTTCGGCCTCGGCTTCGCCGTGCGCACGGCAGCGGGCCTGGCCTCCGATCCCGGCTCGGTCGGCACCTACGCCTGGAGTGGCGCTTCGGGCACCGCCTTCTTCGTCGACCCGGCGGAGTCGATGTTCGGTGTGATGCTCGCCCAGGCGCCGGGGCAGGCGGCGGAACTTCGCGAGCTGTTCCGCAACCTCGCCTGCGCCGTCGTCGACTAGGGCGGCAGCGTGGCGATGACGGAATTGCCGCCGTGATGAAGGGTGCGGCGGCCAGTCGGGAAGGCGACGACCACGCCCTCGGTTCCGGCCGAGCCGGTGCGATCACCGCCTTCATCGGCTTGGGCGCCAACCTGGGCGATGCCGCGGCCACCCTGGCAGCGGCAGTCGCCGAACTCGAGCGACTGGACGCGACGGTCGTCGACGCCTGCTCGTCCGTCTACCGCACGGCCCCGATCGATGCCCAAGGCCCCGACTACCTGAACGCCGTCGTTGGGGTGTCGACGACGCTGCCCCCGCAGGTCTTGCTCGCGGAACTGCAACGCATCGAGGCCGTGCATGGCCGCGAACGCCCGTTTCGGAATGCACCTCGCACGCTCGACCTGGACCTGCTGCTGTACGGCAACGAGCGCATCGCGACCCCGACCCTGACCGTGCCGCATCCCCGGATGCACCTGCGGGCGTTCGTCGTCCTGCCGCTGCTCGAGATCGCGCCCGAGGCGATCATTCCCGGCATCGGGCAGGCCACCGATCTGGTCTCGCAGCTGGTCGACCAGCGGGTCGCGCGGTTGCCCGGCTAGTCAAGGTGCGTTGTACTCGAAGTAGTGCTGGGCGCAAAAGGCGATCGTCGCCATCAACACGCCGGCGCCCAGCACGAGCGCCAGGACGACGCCCAGGATGGTCGACCAGCCCGTGCGGTGCTGGGGGCCGGCGCCCGGGTTGAATCGGGCGTTCCAACGGTCGTCGGGCGTGAGGCCGTAGACGATCGCCGACGTCATCACCGCCGAGACGATCGCCCCGAGCAGCGGAATCAGCAACCAGGCGGTCCGGTCGTCGATGCCGAACTGGCGCATCCGCTGCACGCCGTAGAGGCCGATC
>CAXTDH010000585.1:0-2785 GCA_964242405.1 uncultured Rhizobacter sp.
TCGACATAGCGGTCCGTCAAAAGCAGTTCAACTTCGATGCCGGGGAATTCCTGCATGGCTGACGACAATTACCTTGGCCGGTCGACGACAACTATCTTGGCCGGTTGAGACCGACGTCGGGCGGTCTTGTGAGGCGGGTCTACCGTGAGTCCTTCGACGACGTATCGAAGGCGAGCGAGATGCCCGGCAAGAGGATCACGGACCACCAAGTGCACAAGTTCAAGGAGCACCGCAGCAAGCTCGGCCAAGCGGCCGCAGCTGCCAAGTCAGGAATCAGCGAGCGCAGCGCCAGGCGCATCGAGGGCGCCGATGCGCTTCCATCGCAGCGGCCAGCCCGAAGCTGGCGCACCCGAGACGATCCGCTCGCCGAAGTCTGGGAGGCAGAAGTTGTCCCGATGCTGGGCGTCGACAGTGAGCTCAACGCCGTCACGCTGCTCGAGGAGCTTCAGCGCCGCCATCCGGGCGCCTACGACGAGGGCGTGCTTCGCACCCTGCAGCGCCGCCTGCGGCAGTGGCGGGCCACGCACGGCGCCGAACGCGAGGTCTACTTCGCGCAGGAACATCCGCCTGGCCGTCTGGGGCTGTCCGACTTCACGGTTGCCAACGAGCTCGACGTCGTCGTGGCCGGCGCGCGATTCGACCATCGTCTCTACCAGTTCGCACTCGCCCATTCCGGCTGGCGCCACGCAATGGTCGTTGCCGGCGGCGAGAGCTTCATCGCGTTGTCCGCTGGTCTGCAAGGCGCGCTGTGGCATCTCGGCGGCGTGCCCGAGGAACACCGCACCGACAGCCTCTCGGCGGCCTTCAAGAATTTGGCCGAAGAGGAGGATCTGACGCGCCGCTACGCCGACCTGTGCCGGCACTACGGCATGCGCGCGAGCCGCTGCAACCCCGGCCAGTCCCACGAGAACGGCTCGATCGAGGCGCGCAACGACTCGCTCAAGACCGCGCTCGACCAGGCCCTGCGCCTGCGCGGCTCGCGCAGCTTCGACGACCGAGCCGGCTACGAGGCGTTCGTCCAGCAGATCGTCTCGCGCATGAACACCCGGGTCGTCAAGCGGCTGGCCGTCGAGCGCCCGATGCTCAAGCTCTTGCCGGTGCGCCGCACGGCCGAGTACGAAGAGCTGCCGGCACGCGTCAGCAAGTACGCGATCTTCCGCGTCAAGAGCGAGCAGTACAGCGCCCCGAGCCAGCTCATCGGCCACCGGTTGATGGTGCGCCAGTACGCGGACCACATTGAGTGCTGGCTCGGTGGCCAGTGCGTCCTGCAGCGCGAGCGTGCCGTGCGCCGCGACGGCTGGCGCCATGCTCGCGACATCGACTACCGCCATCTCGTGGCGGCCCTGCAGAGGAAGCCTGGCGCCTTCGCGCGCTGGGTGCTGCGCGATGCTGCCTTCCCGCGCGAGGTCTACAAGAAGACCTGGGAGCGGCTGCAGGCCGCGGTCGCCGAGCGCGAGGCCTGCAAGACGATGGTCGGCCTGCTGGTACTGGCCGCCGAGGGCCACGAGGCGAGGCTTGCCGACGAACTCGAGCAGCTGATCGAACTCGACCAACTGCCCGATCTGCAGGCGTTGACCGACCTGATCTCGCCGCCAAGCACGGATGTGCCAGCGGTGAAGGTCGAGCTGCCGTCGCTCGCCTCCTACGACGAGCTGTTCGAGGTGGCCCAGTGAACGCCGCCACGACCGTGGCCGACGGCAGGCTCGGCCTGATGCTGAGCGAGCTGCGCCTGCCGACCGTCAAGCGCCTCGCCCACGATCTGTGCGAGCAGTCCGACCGCGAAGGCTGGACCGGGCGACGATTGATCGAGGCGCTGCTCGAACACGAGGTCGCGGAGCGGGAGATCAGGCGAATCGACCGGCACCGCGCCGAGTCGCAGCTGAGCCCCGACAAGCGCCTCTCGAGCTTCGACTTCGCTGCCGTGCCGAGCGTCTCGAAGGCACAGGTCACCGCCTTGACCGAAGGCCATGAGTGGCTCGACCGCGGCGCGAATGTGTTGCTGTTCGGCCCGCCCGGCGTCGGCAAGAGCCATCTTGTCTGCGGCCTCGGCCACGCGCTGATCGAGGCCGGGCGCCGGGTGCTCTTCATCCGCTGCACCGATATCGTTCAGCGGCTGCAGGCAGCACGGCGCGACATGCGGCTGCCGCAGGAGCTCGCCAAGCTCGACCGGTACGACCTGCTGATCCTCGACGACCTCAGCTACGTGCGACGCGAACAGCCCGAAACATCGGTGCTGTTCGAGCTGATCGCCGAACGCTATGAGCACAAGAGCCTGGCGATCACCGCCAACACACCGTTCTCACAGTGGGGCGAGGTGTTCATGGAGCCGGCGATGACGCTGGCGGCCGTCGACCGCCTGGTGCATCACGCAACAATTCTGGAGATGAACGTCGAGAGCTACCGGCGCCGCTCGGCCAAACAAGGGGGGGCGCCTGCGGCGGGCTTAAAAGAAATGAAAACCATCAAAAGCTAGACCAACACCCCGCCTCCGATCGGCCAGGATAGTTGTCGTCGAGAGGACAAGATAGTTGACGCCGGCCACCCGGTCGACCTGCAAATCCTGCAAGCCTTGCCAACACCCTTCGCCGGCTTCGGCTCCGACGAAAACTTGATGTCCATCGCCCACTTGCGCGAGCCCTGTTCGATCACCAAATCGATCTCCGTTCCCGCGGCTGTGCGGTAGAAACCGAGCTGCGCATCGGCCGGCAAGGCGGCAGCGACCTGTTCGACCACGAAACCTTCCCAGGACGCGCCGGCGATCGGGCTTCCCTGCAAATCCTTGACA
>CAXTDH010000586.1:0-2780 GCA_964242405.1 uncultured Rhizobacter sp.
CCTCCAAAGACTACGATCCGGCGCGCGGCCCGCTCACCTGGATCGGCGGTATCTACCTGGCGCAGACGAAGACGCAGGTGTTCGACAACGAACCGATCTTCGGCATCAACGCCGCCTTTGCCAACGCCGGCCTGAACATCAACGACCCGGCGAAGCTCGGCGGCAGCTTCCCCGGCGCCTTTGCCGGCGACAGCTCCTACTACAGCGCCCGGCACTACAAGGACCGTCAGTATTCGGTCTTCGGCGAGCTGACCTACAACCTCGACCGCAGCTTGCGTGCGACGCTCGGCGTGCGCGTGTTGCGCGCCACGCAGGCCTTCACCCGCGAGGGCGACCTCTACTACGCCGGCGGCCCGTCGACCGCCGCGATCGACAGCGACGCCCATGCGGTGACGCCGCGCCTGGCGCTCAGCTGGGACGCGAGCCGCGAACTGACGCTCTACAGCAACATCGCCAAGGGCTTTCGCCTCGGCGCGGCCAACCGCCCGGTGCCCGCGACGCCGCTGGTCGCGAAAGACCTGCAATCGCTCGGCCTGCCCGGCACCGTGCCGGCGGCCTTCAAGCCCGATAGCTTGTGGAGCTACGAGGTCGGTGCCAAGGCGAGATTCCTCGAGAACCGGGCCTCGATGAACCTGGCCTTCTTCCACATCGACTGGAAAGACATCCAGCAGGACGTGACCCTGCCCGCCTCGGGCTACGACTTCGAGACCAACGTCGGCAAGGCGACGGTCGACGGCCTGGAGTGGGAAGGGCGGCTGCGGGCCACCGAGGGGCTGACGCTCACGGCGAGCGCCAGCTACGCCCACGCCGTCTTCGCCGACGACACGCCCTCGCTCGGCAGCGACGCGAACGGGCAGCTGAACGTCAGGAAGGGCGACAAGGTGCAGGGCGTGCCGAAGTACAGCGCCCGGCTCGGCGCCGAATATCGCTTCGAGCCGCTGCCGGTGGGCGACCTCTTCCTGCGCGGCAGCGGCCAGTGGACGGGCTCCAGCCATGGCAGCTTCGTCCGCTCGTCGAGCGATTACCGGCGCCCCGGCTACTTCAGCGCCGATGCGAGCATCGGCCTCACCCGCGATCGCTGGGAGTTCACGCTGTTCGCGAAAAACCTGACGAACAACCACACCGTGCTGCAGCAGCCGAACATCCAGTCGGTGAGCGAGGCCTACTACCTGCGGCCTCGCACCATCGGTGTGACGGGGCAGTACACGTTCTGATGGCGGGTTCCCGTCTGGAGGGGCGCCGCCGGGGCGCGTGAGACCGCCGGGTCACGAGCCCGAAGTGGCGCGCGAGGTCTTCACAGCTCGAGCGTGTCGCCCGGCTTCATCGCCTGCACCTTGACCGGCGAAGCACCCAGCGCCTTGATGAATTCCTCGGGCGTGCCGCTCAGCTGCGGGTTGGTGCCGTAGTGCATCGGCACCGCCATTTTCGGTTTGATCAACTCGCGCGTGGCCATGGCTGCATCGGCGGGGTTCATCACGAACTGGCCGCCGCCGATCGGGATCAGCAGCAGGTCGGGCTTGAACATCTCGCCGAGCAGCTTCATGTCGCCGAAGACGCCGGTGTCGCCGAGATGCCAGATGCGGTAGCCGTTCTCGAGCTCGATGACGAAGCCGCAGGGCTCGCCGCCCACGTGGGTCTCGTCCTTGCCGCTGTCGGGGTTGCGCCAGACCAGCTCCGAGCTGTGCTCGGCATGCGTCATGGTGATGCGCACGCCGCCGGGGCCGAACGGCAGGATGCTGCCGCCCTTGTTCATCCGGTTGGCGAGCGCCACCGGCAGGATGCCGAGCGTCTGCATCGACTGCGCGAGCCCGGCCGGCGCCCAGACCGGCGCGTTGTTGAGCCGGGCCAGCGCCGGGGCATCGAGAAAGTGGTCCAGGTGGCCGTGGCTCACCAGGATCAGATCGACCTTGCCGAGCGCCTCGAGCTTCTTGTAGGCCTCGGGCGTCTTCGGGTTCGCGGTCAGGAACGGGTCGATGACGATGACCTTGCCGGTGACGGTCGTGATCTTGAAGGCCGACTGGCCGAGCCAGAGCACGCTCGCCTTGGCCGGAGCTTGGGCGAAGGCCGGGCCCGACATGATCATCAGTGCGCAGAGCGCCGCCTTCACGCTTCGACGTATCGAGCCGAGGCGGGATGGCGCCTCCATCGGAGCGCCCGGCAGCAAGCGGTTCAGCAAGTGGATCATGGATGTTTCTCGGCAAAAGAACGGATTGTGGCGGCCTGCCGCGTGCCTCGAAAGCCCCGCCCGAGCATGAAATGCAGTACGGCCGGGCGGCTTTTTGCGCCTCTGCACCGTGCCGGTGCGCTGGACAATGCAGGGCGCTCGTCATGTCGGCGCCGGAGCCCTCTCGATGTTCGCCATTCCGCCAGTCGGTGCCTGGAGCCTGAAGACCAAGTTCGCGCTTTGCAGCGGCGCGCTGATGTTCGTGTGCCTGGCCGCCTTCACGAGCGGCGCCTTGCACTCGGCGCAGGTCGACCTCGTCCGCAGCGTGACCGATGCGCAGCAGGCACTGGTTCGTTCGACCGCGGATGGCATCGACGAAAAGATCGAAGCGCGCACGACCGCCCTCATCAAGACCGCGAACGCACTCTCGGCCACGGTCACCGAGCACGGTTCGCAAGCCCAGATCGACACCTTCCTCGCCACTCAATCCGTCACCCGCGACCTGTTCGACGGCATGGTCATCATCGACACCGCGCACCGTTTCGTCTACGACACCGAGCATGCATCGGGCCGGGTGGGCACCGTCGCGACCGAACGTCCCTACATCAAGCGAGTG
>CAXTDH010000587.1:0-2780 GCA_964242405.1 uncultured Rhizobacter sp.
GACTTCAGGTGATCCGTCACGCGGCCTGCCTTGCCGAGATAGCGCGCTTTCGCGTCTTCGAGCTCCGCCGGCGTGGCGGCGTTCGCGAAGTCGGCGGCGGCTTCCTGAACGAGAGACGCAAAGAGGTTCATCGGTTCGAGTCGACTGACAGGCCAGACATGAAAAAGGCCGCCCCCGCGGTCGGCCTCGGTGCACCCGTTTCGCAGTTCCGTGCGAAACGGGCCGGTTGCTCGCGAACCGCTTGCGCGGCCACGATACGGTCGTTCAGGGAGCGATCCGGGCTTTTACCTTTTCAACGATGCTGCCGAAGGCGGCCGGGTCGTTGACCGCCATATCGGCCAGCACCTTGCGGTCGATATCGATCGACAGCTGCTTCAGGCCAGCCATGAACTTGCTGTAGGTGACGCCCAGACCCCGGCTCGCCGCGTTGATGCGGGCGATCCAGAGGTTGCGGAACACCCGCTTCTTGGTCCGGCGGTCGCGGTAGGCGTACTGACCTGCTCGCATGACCGCCTGCTTGGCGATGCGGTAGACGTTCTTGCGGCGGCCGCGATAGCCTTTGGCGAGTGCGAGAACTTTCTTGTGACGGGCACGGGCGGTGACGCCGCGTTTGACGCGTGGCATGGTGGAATCCTTTCGGTGAAGAGCTTACAGACCAGCGAAGGGCAGCATCTGCTTCATGTGCCCCATGTTGGTCTCGTGCACGTTGACGGCGCCGCGCAGGTGGCGCTTGGTCTTCGTCGTCTTCTTGGTCAGGATGTGGCGCTTGAACGCCTGGCCCCGCTTGACCGTGCCACCGGGGCGTACACGGAACCGCTTGGCCGCGCTTTTCTTCGTTTTCATCTTGGGCATGACTGCTCCTTTGGTTGCGACTGCCAGGCGCCGACAAGCTGCTTGTCGTCTTGTAAGCCTGCAGCCGCTTTTGCACCGCGCCGGCAACTGCCGACGTCGGTGAATACTGCGAACGACCGGTCAGCCGGTCACGATTTGCGTTTCGGTGCCAGCACCATGATCATCTGCCGGCCTTCCAGCTTCGGCATGTGCTCGACAACCGCCACGTCGGACAACTCATCGCGGATGCGCTCGAGCAGGCGCATGCCGATGTCCTGGTGGGTGATTTCACGCCCGCGGTAGCGCAGCGTGACCTTGCCCTTGTCGCCGTCTTCTTCGATGAAGCGGCGCAGGTTGCGCATCTTGATCGCGTAATCGCCTTCGTCGGTGCCCGGGCGAAACTTGACCTCCTTGACCTCGACGATCTTCTGCTTGGACTTCGCCTCCGCCGCTTTTTTCTGCTCCTGGTACTTGAACTTGCCGTAGTCCATCAAGCGGCAGACCGGGGGATCGGCCTGGGCCACGATCTCGACCAAGTCGACGTCCTGCTCGCCGGCAAGCCGCAGCGCTTCGGTGATGCTCATGACGCCGAGCGGTTCGTTTTCAGGCCCGTTCAGACGGACTTCGGGCGCCATGATCTCCCGGTTCAGGCGGTGCTTGCGCTCTGCGTTCGGAGTACGGCGGTCAGCAAAAGTAGCGATGTTGTAACCTTTACAAGGGCTCCAAGGCGAGGGAGCCCATCATGACGGAGGGTGTGCGCCTCTGGGGCACGAGCGTTGCGGCCGCGAAGCCTGCAACGACGGTGCTACTACAGTCGCTGGGCAATGTCGGCGGCGATCCTCGAAACGAAGTCGGCCATCGGCATGACCCCGAGATCCTGATTGCCCCGGGCGCGCACCGCAACAGTCCCGTTCGCCTTCTCCTTGTCGCCCACGACGAGGATGTACGGGACCTTTTGCAAGGAATGCTCGCGGATTTTACGGTTAATTTTTTCGTTGCGCAAATCGGCGGCCACCCTAAGTCCTTGTTTCTGCAACGTTTTGGTGACCGCTCGGGCGTAGTCGGACTGCTCCTCGGTGATGGTCAACACGCTCGCCTGTTGTGGCGCGAGCCAGGCCGGCATGGCGCCTGCGTGGTGTTCGATCAACATGCCGATGAAGCGCTCCATGCTGCCGACGATCGCCCGGTGCAGCATCACCGGGTGCGCCCGGCCGCTGCTCTCGGTGACGTATTCGCCGCCCAGGCGCTCGGCGGTGTTGAAGTCGACCTGCATCGTGCCGCACTGCCACTGCCGGCCGATTGCGTCGCGCAAGGTGTACTCGATCTTCGGCCCGTAGAAGGCGCCCTCCCCCGGTGAGATCGCGAAGTCGACGCCGGACCTGCGCAGCGATTCCATCACCGCATGCTCGGCCTTGTCCCAAAGGGCGTCGGTGCCGACCCGATTATCCGGCCGTGTCGCGACCTTGTAGAGGATGTCGGTGAAGCCGAAATCGGCGTAGACCTGCTGGAGCTGCGAGGTATAGGCGACGCATTCGTCCAGGATCTGATCTTCGGTGCAAAAGATGTGGCCGTCGTCTTGCGTGAAGCCGCGCACCCGCATGATGCCGTGCAGCGCCCCGCTCGGCTCGTTGCGGTGGCACTGGCCGAATTCGGCCAGGCGCATCGGCAGGTCGCGATAGCTGTGCAGGCCGGAGTTGAAGATCAGCACGTGGCCCGGGCAACTCATCGGCTTGACGGCGTATTCGCGCTTCTCCGACTCGGTCGTGAACATGTTGTCGCGGTAGTTCTGCCAGTGCCCGGTCTTCTCCCAGAGGCCCTTGTCGAGAATCTGCGGGCTCTTGACCTCCTGGTAGCCGCTCTCGACGTAGACGCGGCGCAGGTACTGCTCGACCTGCTGCCAGCTCGCCCAGCCTTTCTGGTGCCCGAAGACCAGGCCGGGGCCCGTCTCC
>CAXTDH010000588.1:0-2773 GCA_964242405.1 uncultured Rhizobacter sp.
AGCGAGAAGTGCCTTTGCGGCGTCGATCCGGTGGGGCAGGGCGATTGTGGTGTCGTTCATCACCTGCAGCAGGAAGCTTTGGGGATCCTGGGCAACGCCGGCGTCGACTGGCGGCACGCGCGCGGGCATCGGTTCAGCCTTGGGTGGGCCGACCATGACCGGCGGCATCGACCCGCCCCCCGGCCCTGACCTTGACCCTGACTCGACTCCGGCGCCGGCTGCGGCTGCGGCTGCGGCTGCGGCTGCGGCTGCGGCGGGCTGGAGCTGAGCCACCGCGGCGGCAAAGACCGACGGCCGGGCGCTCGAAAGCCCCCGCAACAAGCCGGCCTGGCCTTCGTCGCCGGGCGGGATGTCGAGCCAGGGCGTGTCCTCGAAGACCGGCGCCAGGTCCGACGCGATGAACGCCGACCAGTTGCCGGTCGCCTCCTGGAGCGCCGGGACAAGGGCGGCGTGCACGGGCGCTTGCTGCTGCCCCGCCGTCGACATCGGCAACGGGTACAGCCGGATCCGCCGGCCGGGAATGTCGGGCAGGAAGCGAACCCGCAACGCGTCGAGAAAGGCATGGGCCTCGGCCACCGGAATCGGGTCGACGAGCGAGAACCAGAGCTGCAAACCGTCGTTGCCGGAGACGGCGATTGCAGGCGCCGGCCACTCGAGTTCCGACTGCACCCCTCGCCAGACCTTGCCCAGGAGCGACCAGCTCGCCGGCGCGGTCACTTCCATGACCAGGGCACGAACCGAGTGTCGACCGTCGATCAACCGGGGCGCCGGCAAGTCGTCGGCAGCCGGTGCCGCCGTCGGCAGGTAGAGGCGGTGCAGTTCGAGCTGCAGTCGGTTCATGGACGGTCGGCGAAGAAGAGGTGGCGCACTGTAGTCGCCGCGTCGGCTCGCGGGCGGTCAGCCATCGGTCCTGTTCTAGGGAAACTCCGTATGACCACTGTATTGGCTTTCCCCTACCCAACGCTAGGATTTGCGGGCGTCACAACAAACGGGCGTACCGATTCGTCTTCGAGCGCCCTCTACACAAGGCACTTGACACATGAAGCAATCACGTACGGCCGCGACCGTTCTGGCGGCTCTTGTCGCGGCGGCGACCCTGGCGGGCGAGGCGCATGCCAGCACCTTCAGCTTCGGCTTCAGCGGTGCGGGCGTCAACGGCTCGTTGACGCTGACCTACGGCAGCGCGACCGATGCCCGTTATCCGGACGCCTTCGAGGTCACGGCCATCAGCGGCACCTTTTCGGATGTCAACAACGGGCTGAACATCGTCAACGCGCCGGTCGGCTCGCTGGTGGCCGTGACACGCGACACGCCCGAAGTCGACAACCTGCTCGCGCCGCGCGATTTCAGCCGGTTCCCCGTGGCCGCCGGTCTGAGCGAAGGTTCGCTGTCGTTCGACAACCTGCTCTGGCCCGCCGGTTCGCCGCAGACCGCGAGCGACTATCCCTTCCACGGCGGTTTTCTCGACATCTACGGCTTGATGTTCCAGGTCGGCGGCGGCAGGGTCGTCAATGTCTGGAGCAATGGCGTGCCGCCGGGCAGCGCCGGCCCGGTCTATGGCGTGGCCGTGGCCACATCGAGCAACGCGTTGGACTATGTGCAAGGCGGGCTGCTGGTGACAGCCGTTCCCGAGCCGGCCGTGGCCTGGCTGCTCGCTGCCGGGCTGCTCGGCGTGATGCTCGCTGCGCGCCGGCGCTCGCCCGGCGCGTGATGCGACGGGCTGCCGGCAGTCGGCAGCGTGGGCTACATTTTCTCCCTCCGGATTTCGCCCGCACCCCATGTCGAAGATGATGTCCCTGCCCGGCCGGCTTCGGTCGGCTGCCCTTGGCGCCGTGTTGCTGGGTGCGCTGGCGCTGGCCGAGGCGGCCTCCGTGGCGCCGGTCGCGGCCGAACACGGCATGGTGGTCGCCGCCCAGCATCTCGCGACCCGCGTCGGCGTCGATGTGCTGAAGGACGGTGGCAATGCCGTCGATGCGGCCGTCGCCGTCGGCTACGCCTTGGCGGTCGTCTACCCGGCGGCCGGCAACATCGGCGGCGGCGGCTTCATGACCCTCCAGCTCGCCGACGGCCGCAAGACGTTTCTCGACTTCCGGGAAAAGGCACCCCTCGCCGCCACCGCCGACATGTACCTCGGCGCCGACGGCAACGTGGTCAAGGGCCTGTCGACCACCGGCCACCTCGCGGTCGGCGTGCCGGGCAGCGTCTCCGGCCTGGAGTACGCCCTGGCGAAGTACGGCACGATGAAGCGCGCGGCGCTCATGGCGCCGGCCATCCGCTATGCCGAGAACGGCTTCGTGCTCGACCAGGGTGATGTCGACCTGCTGGCCACCGCCACCGACGACTTCCGTCGCGACCCGGCGACCGCGGCGGTCTTTTTGAACCGCGGCCAGCCGTTCGCCGTCGGCCAGACGCTCGTCCAGAAGGACCTGGCCCGCACCTTGAAAGCGATCGCCGCGAAAGGTGCCGAGGGCTTCTACAAAGGCCCGGTAGCGGCCGCGCTCGTCGCTTCCAGCCAGGCGGGCAAGGGCATCATCACCCAGGCCGATCTCGACCAGTACCAGACCCGCGAGCTGAAACCCGTCGAATGCGATTACCGCGGCTACCACGTCGTCTCGGCACCGCCGCCGAGCTCGGGCGGCGTCGTGATCTGCGAGATCCTGAACATCGTCGAGGGCTATCCGCTGAAGGAACTCGGCTTTCGCTCGGCGCAGGCGGTGCACGACCAGATCGAGGCCATGCGCCATGCCTACATGGACCGCAACAGCTACCTCGG
>CAXTDH010000589.1:0-2767 GCA_964242405.1 uncultured Rhizobacter sp.
CGGCAAGCGAACACATCGGCCACATACCGCCCGGTTTCACGTTCGATCTCGTCGGCCCAGCGATCGGCTGCCTCTGGCGACACCCCGGTCGCCTCGCGGTAGATGTCGACGAAGGTCCGGCGGACGGCCGGGGCCATGCGGCGGCCGTCGCCGCAGACGTAGACATGGGCGCCGGCGCGGAACAGCTCGGCGACCTCGGCCCGGTCAGCCCAGAGCCGGTGCTGCACGAAGCGCACGTCGCCGTCGGGCGCTTCGGCGAACGCACGACGCACGCTCACCACGCCGGCCGCTTCCCAGGCGTCGAACTCGGCCCGGTACAGATCGTCGACCGCCGGATGGTCGCAGCCGAAGAACAGCAGCGCCGGGCCGACGGTGCGCCCGGCGGCGGCCTGGATCGCCCGTTCCTGCACGAAGCCGCGAAACGGCGCCATGCCGGTGCCGGCGCAGACCATGACGACCGGCGTCTCGGGCGATGCGGGCAGGTGAAAGGGTGCATGCGATGGCCGCACCGCGACCGAGATGCGGGCGCCCGGGAGGCAACCAGCGAGCATCGACGACGCGCTGCCCACGTAGCGGCCGGCGCCGGACAACGCCGGGCCGTCGACCACCGCCAGCGTCAGGGTGCAGCGGCCGTCGTCCCAGAGCGGCGATGACGAGATCGAGTACTGCCGGGCGCGCATCGGTGGCAGCATCGCCAGGCAGGCGTCGAAGGAGAGCTCGCAGGCCAGGTAGGCCTCGAGCAGGTCGAGCACGCTCACCCGCTTCTCGAGCACCTCGGCGGTGTAGACCGGGTCGGCGGCCAGCCGTTCGAGGGCCTTGCGGTCCGGTGGGCAGCGGGTGGCCTCGGCCAGCTGCTCGACCTGCGCCCGCGTGGCCGGCTGGCCGAGCTCGACGTAGTCGGCGAGCAGCTCGCTCAGGCTCACCGGATGGCCGGTGGGCAGGGAAGTGATGGCCGACGCCGGCTTGTGGATCACCACCCGCGAGTCCGGCGCATAGCCGAAACGCCGCAGCACCCGCTCGACCGCCGCGGCCGGGCTGCGCGGTAGCACCGCGAGGTAGTCGCCTGCGCGGTAGCTCATGCCGGCCGGAAGCCGGACTTCGAGATGGCGCTTGGAACGACCGAGCGGCGAGCGCATGTCGACCAGCTCGCGGTTATCGGTCACGACGCCGTGCTTGAGCTCGGCCTGGCGCAGGATGCTCGTGCGCCCCTCGTCGACCAGCTCGACCCGCAGCCGCGAGCCGTCGGGGTCGACCACCGCCGGCGCGCTGACGGCCAGCTTGTCGCCCAACTCGGACCAGAGCGTGGCGTACCAGTCGTCGAAGGCGCCGAAGAAATCGCCGCCGGAATCGGTCTCGCCGCGCGGCCGCAAGCGCGTGGCGCCGGCGGCGGCCATCGCCTCGTCGATGCGCCGCGGCACGGCCTGCCAGGTGCGGGCCCATTGCCGGTTGCCGCAGCCGAAGACGGCGTAGACCACGCCGTCGAACTGCCCGGTCGCCGCCGCCTCGACGGCGGTGACGAACTGGCGCGCGTTGTCGGGCGGCTCGCCTTCGTAGGAGGCGGTCACGATGATGACGGCGCCCTTCTTCGGCAAGGAAGCGGCATGGTCGTCGAGCGGCGCGACGCTGCCCGCGAAACCGTGGGCCGCCGCGTCGCTGGCGATCCGCTGGGCAAAGGCTTCGGCGGAGCCGGTGTTGGAACCGAACAGCACGAGCACCGGCGGGCCGGCGGGCGCGGCGGCGTGCCCGGTCGCCTGCACGGCTGCGGTCGTCGGTTGCACCCGGACGGTCGAGGCGGCAGCCGGGCCGGTCGGGCTGCGCAGCATCGTCCCAGCCGGCAACGCCGCGCCCGACCGTTGGCGTGGCCTCACCCGAATCCGCAGGCCGGACGGCTTCAAGGTCAGCGTCTCGGCGACGACGAGCTGATACGACGGGTCGTGGGCGATCAGGTCGAAGCGCTGCAGCACCATCGCCAGCACCAGCTGCGCCTCCTGCATCGCGAACAGCCGGCCGATGCAGGCCCGCTGGCCGGTGCCGAAGGGCTTCCAGGCGTCGGGCGGCAGGGCGGCGTAGGCGTCGGGCGCGAAGCGCTCGGGGCGGAAGGCCTCGACGTCCGGCCCCCAGGCGGAGGTGTCGCGGTGCAGCATCGGGATCAGCACCATGACCACGTCCGACCGCCGAACTGCCCATCGGCCGCCGATGACGGTGTCCTCCTTGGGGCTCAGGGCGTAGGCCGGTGCGGTCGGCCAGAGCCGCAGCGTCTCCATCAGCACCTGCTCGATGTAGCGCATCCGCGGCAGGTGCTGCAGCCTCGGCGCCTCGCTGCCCATCACCGCATCGACCTCGGCCCGGGCCCGGGCGAGCGTCTCCGGGTTGCGCAGCAGCAGGTGGATGGCGAAGGAGAGCAGGCCGCTGGTCGTCTCGTGGCCGGCGATCAGGAAGGTCACGAGCTGGTCGCGGATGTTCTCGTCCGACAGGCCTTCGCCGGTGACCGGATCGCGGCCGCCGAGCATGGTGTCGAGCAGATCCTTCGGCTCCGCAGCATCCCGGGGCTGCCGGCGCCGCTGGGCGACCAGATCGTCGGCGAGGCCCTGCAGCATCTCCAGGTCGTGCTCGAACTTGCGGTTGGTCAGCAGCTTCAACTTGTTGGCGACCGGCGGCCGGCGTGTCCGCGCCCCGGCTTCGCTCAGCGCATCGACCATGGCGCCGACGAAGGGGTGCATCTCGTTCTGGTAGAAGCTGTTGAAGCGGTAGCCGAACGCGCAAAGCG
>CAXTDH010000590.1:0-2763 GCA_964242405.1 uncultured Rhizobacter sp.
AGACCGGGTTGTATGCAAATCCGTCGGTCGGGTGGCCGGTGTTCACCCCGGCCGAACGCGCCGACGGTGGCATCGATCCCGGTGCGAGCGCGCTGGCATTCCAGGGCTGCGAGTTCGGCTTTCCGACTAACGCCGGCATCGCCCTCGACCCGACCTTCGCCAACGCCGACCAGTCGCAGCTGAAGACGACGCTCGCCAGCCTGGAGACGCAGATCGCCGGCCTGCAGCAGGAGCTCGCGGGCCGCGACCCGAGCCCCGGCGGCGCGGCGCACAAGGGCGATGGCCAGCTGCAGGCCGACCTGCTGAGCGAGCGGCGCGGCAACTACCAGGCCCAGCAGACCCGGATGCGGGAGACGGCCGCCCGGCTGCGCGCCTCGCTCGCGACCAACCTGGGCGAGCAGCGCGAGGCGGCCTCGCGCCTGGCTTCGCTGCGGCAGATGGAGGCGATGCAGGAAAAGATGGTGGCACAGAAGTACGCCGCGCCCATCCAGCTCCTCGAAGCTCAGCAGCGCTCGAAGGACGTGGCCCGGGAACTCGGCATCGCGGTCAGCCGCGAGAAGGAAGTGCGCCGCGAGCTGGCGGCGTTCGAGGCCGATCAGGTCGCGTTCCAGAAGGGCTGGCGGCAAAAGACGATGGAAGAGCTGCTCGCCATCACCCGTTCCCGCGACTCGGTGCGCGAACAGGTGCAAAAGGCCGATCGCCGCCAGGAGCTGCTGACGCTCTCGTCGCCGATCGACGGCGTGGTGCTCGACATCGCCAGGCTCTCCCCCGGCTCGGTCGTCCGCGAGGCCGAGACCTTCTTCACGCTCGTGCCGCTGAGCGTGCCGCTCGAGGCCGAGGTGCAGATCGACGCCGCCGACGTCGGCAACATCAAGCCCGGCTTCCTGGCGCAGGTCAAGATCGACGCCTTCCCGTTCCAGAACCACGGCACCCTCAAGGCGGCGGTGCGCACCATCAGCCAGGATTCGTTCCACCGCGACGCGGGTGCCAAGTCGGAGGCCGACGCCTACTACTCGAGCCGCATCTCGCTCACCGGCGCCGACCTGCGCAACATGAAGCCCGGCGCCTCGCTGCTGCCGGGCATGACCTTGCAGGCCGAGATCGCGGTCGGCGAGCGCTCGGTGATGTCCTACCTCGCCTGGCCGCTCACCAAAGGCCTGAACGAAGCGATCCGGGAACCTTGACCCGGTGCACTGAGGATGAAGCCCGAGGACACCGCCTCCGACAAGAAGAAGCGCCGCGAGCTGCTCGCCTCGGCGCGCCTGGGTGTGCGCGAGGCGCAATACGCCCTCGGCCTGATGTATGTCAACGGCAGCGGCGGCGAGCAGGACGTGGCCGAGGCGGTGAGCTGGATCCGGCAGGCCGCGGAAAAAGGCTTGGCGGCAGCGCAATACGCGCTCGGCGCCCGCTACGCCGCCGGCCTGATGGGCGAACGCGACGATCTGACGGCGCACGACTGGTTCTCCCGCGCTGCCGAGCAGGGCCATGCCCGGGCGATTTTTCGGCTCGCGAAGCTGACCGACACGGCCCACCTGGCGCTCGCCGCCGCCCAGCTGCTCAAGGCGGCGAGGCTCGGCCTGGCCGAGGCGCAACTCGAAGTCGCTCGGGCCCATGGTGCCGGCCGGGGCGTCGCCGCGGACCCGGCGGCCTCATTCGACTGGGCGCAAAAGGCGGCCGCGCAAGGCCTGCCGGCGGCTCAGCACCACCTCGCCAAGCTGCATGCCGACGGTCGCGGCACGCCGGTCGACCTGCAGGAGGCCCTGCGCTGGTACCGCAAGGCAGCCGCGCAGGACCATCCGCCCGCCCTTTTGGCGCTGCACGACCTGGATGCCCGCGGGCTCGGCCGGGGCGCTGCCCGGCAGCCGGCGCAATCGTTCAGCCCGCCCCCTGCCGGCGAGCGCCGGCGCGACGGCCGCCGCTGGCTGCAGCTCGCCGACCCCGGCGACGCCGAGAGCCGCTACTGCCTCGGGCAGTTGCTCGCATTCGGCCTCGAAGCGCCCTGCGATCCCGCCAAGGCGCGAACCTGGTTTTCGCTCGCCGCCCGACAGGACCACCCCCCGGCCCAGGCGGCACTCGCCCGGCTGATCGAAGAGGCGGGTGACGGCGAAGTCGCGCGCGAGCTCTACCAGCAGGCGGCGGCGCACGGCGAGCGCAGTGCCCAGGTCGCCCTCGGCCGGCTCGATTCGGCGCACCCCGGCGATCCGGAAAAGGCTTTCAGCGCCGCGCTCTGGCAGCTGCGTGCGGCAGAGGCCGGCGACCCGGCGGCACTGCTGACGCTCGCCCGGCTCTTCGGCGAGCGCCAGGAGCCGATCGCCCGCCACTGCCTGCGCCTGGCCGCCGAACGAGGCTTGCCGCAGGCCCAGTTCCTGTTCGGCCAGCGTCATGACGGCACGGGCAGCGGCGGCGCCGACGGCGGCAGCACGGGCGGCGGCGGCACCGGCGACGCCCGCGCGGCGGCCGACTGGTACCGGCGCGCCGCCGAACAGGGCGATGCCGAGGGGCAATGCGCGCTCGCGCTTTGCCACCTCTCGGGAAACGGCGTGCCGCAAAGCGCCCCCGAGGCGCTGCGCTGGCTGCAGGCGGCCGCCGACCAGGGCGACCCCCGTGCCCAGTGGAACCTCGGCGCCCTGCAGGCGAGCGGCGGCGACGGCGTGGCAGCGGATCTCGAGCAGGCGTTCCTCTGGTGCCGCAAAGCCGCCGACCAGGGCTACCTCGCGGCGCAGGCGACGCTCGGCCTGCTCTACGCCGGCATCGATCAGCCGG
>CAXTDH010000591.1:0-2761 GCA_964242405.1 uncultured Rhizobacter sp.
GCGACATGATTTCGCCGGTTTCGGCGTCGGGCGTGAGTGCCGGAAGCGGCGTGACGAACCGCGCCCCGGGGCCCTCGTAATCGCCGTCGGCAGCGTCGTCAACCCCGACCGGCTCGGCACCCGGCGTGTTGAACTCCGCCCTGCCCGCTTCGCTGTGGCCGTGCTCGTCGACCGGCAGGCCGATCGCGTCCTTGCCGAAGCCCTCCTGGGTGACGAAGGCCTCGGCGGCATTGACCAGTTCCTCGAGGTTTTCCAGCCGGTCGCGGCCTTCCTTGTCGAGCTTGTAGAACTCGACCAGGCCGGAGGCGTCGAGCATCTGCTCGATGGTGTCGCGCAAGGTCAAGCCGCGGGTCTGGTCGCGCATGCGGTCGACCAGCGCGACGAAGGCCTGCAGATTCGCGCCGCCCTTGCCGGCGATCGCGCCGACGCTCTGGTAGAGGCTGCGGCCGCTGCTGCGCGCCGCATCCTGCAGCTGCTCCAGCGTGCGCGCACCGATGCCGCGGGTCGGAAAGTTGACGACCCGCAGGAAGCTGGTGTCGTCGCTCGGGTTCTCGATCAGCCGCAGGTAGGAGAGCGCGTGCTTGACCTCCGCCCGCTCGAAGAAGCGCAGGCCGCCGTAGACCTTGTAAGGCAGGCCGGCATTGAAGAGCGCGCTCTCCATCACCCGGCTCTGGGCGTTGCTGCGGTAGAGCAGTGCGATGCCCGACCGTGCGGTGCCGTCGCGATGCAGCTGCTGCGCCTCTTCGACGAACCACTGCGCCTCGGCGAAATCGCTCGTCGCTTCGCGCACCCGCACCGGCTCGCCGGGGCCGGCCTCGGTCCGCAGGTTCTTGCCGAGACGCTTCGCGTTGTGCGCGATCAGCTCGTTGGCCGTGTCGAGGATGTTGCCGAAGGAGCGGTAGTTGCGCTCCAGCTTGATGACGTTCTCGACCCGGAACTCGCGCTCGAAGGCCGCCATGTTGCCGACCTGCGCGCCTCGGAACGCGTAAATGCTCTGGTCGTCGTCACCGACCGCGAACACGGCCGCATCCGGGCTCGAGAAAACCTTCAGCCAGGCGTACTGCAGCCGGTTCGTGTCCTGGAACTCGTCGACCAGGATGTGCCGGAAGCGCCGCTGGTAGTGCTCCCGCAGCGCCGTGTGGTCGCGCATCAGCTCGTAGGTGCGCAGCATCAGCTCGGCGAAGTCGACCACGCCTTCGCGCTGACACTGGGCTTCGTAGGCTTCGTACACCTGAACGATCACCCGCGTCGTCTCGTCGCCGATCTCGACGTCCTGGGGCCGCTGGCCGTCGTCCTTGCGGGCGGCGATGAACCAGCTGATCTGCTTCGGCACATAGCGTTCCTCGTCGAGGTTCATCGCCTTGACGACCCGCTTGACGGCCGACAGCTGGTCGGCCGTGTCGAGGATCTGAAAGCCCTGCGGCAGCGCGGCCAGCTTCCAGTGCGCCCGCAGGAAGCGGTTGCAGAGGCCGTGGAAGGTGCCGATCCACATGCCCCGCACCGGGTTCGGCAGCATGGCCCCGAGCCGGACCAGCATCTCCTTGGCGGCCTTGTTGGTGAAGGTGACGGCCATCACGCCGCCGGGTGAGAGCTGGCCGGTCTGGATCAGCCAGGCGATTCGGGTGGTCAGCACCCGCGTCTTGCCGGAGCCGGCACCGGCGAGGATCAACGCCGGGCGCGGCGGCAGCGTGACGGCGGCGAGCTGCTCCGGGTTCAGGTTTTCGAGCAGGCGCGACGGAGCGTCCGCCGGTTCGGGCATGGTGTGGGCGAAAGCGTCTGGCATGACCCGATTGTCGGCCAGACGCCTGGCTCAAGTCGGCTCAGGTCGGCGGGTCGACGCCCTCGAACACCTCGGCGACGCGCAACACGCAGTCGATGCTGTCGAGCCGGATTTCAGCATCGCCGGTCAGGTCATGGACCGTGAAAAGGCCGTCTGCATTGCGCTTGAAGAGCTGCACTTCGCGGCTGTCGGGGTCGACGAGCAGGTATTCGCGCAAGCTGGCGATCTGACGGTAGAGCGTGAACTTGGCGCCGCGGTCGTAGGACTGGGTCGTCGGCGACAGCACCTCGATGATCGTCTTCGGCGATCGGAAGATGTAGTCGGTGCGCAGGTCGGCAGCGTCACAGGTAACGAATACGTCGGGGTAAAGGATGGTGTCGTTGCCGATCTGAACCTTCATCGCCTCGTTGAAGACCTGGCAAGGCGAGCCGCGGAGTGGCCCCTTCAGCGTCGAGGCGATATTGAGCGACAACAGGCCGTGTACACGCCGCCCCACCATCGCGAACACCTCGCCCCGGTGGAACTCGTGCTTGTCCGGCTGCTCGTTCTCCCAGTCGAGGAACGACTGCAGACTCCACTCGGTCAGTGCCTTGCCCATCACGTGCTCCGCTCGTTACGCCAGACCATCATACCCATCCAGGGCGACGAAACCCCACTCCGGGCGACGCCATCACGCCTCGTCCACCACCGCCTTCGCCCCGACCGGCCCTTCCCGACGCCCGAGCTGGAAGAAGATGCACGCCGCCATCACCGAGAACAGGCCGACGCACAGGTAGGTCGCATGGAACATGTGCAGCAGCCGGTCCGTCGCGGCCGGTGGCGGCGAGCCGCCGAATGCCGCCAGCAGGGCGCCGGCGGCCGCGACGCCCAGGCTCATCGACAGCTGCATCACCACCGACAGCAGGCTGTTGCCGCCGCTGGCCCGGGCGTCGTCCAGATCGCCGAGCGTCAGGGTGTTCATGGCAGTGAACTGCATAGAGT
>CAXTDH010000592.1:0-2760 GCA_964242405.1 uncultured Rhizobacter sp.
GCGGCTACTCGCTCGGTCGCAAGGCCGAAGAGATCACCGTTGCCGACATCATCGTCGCGGTCGACGAGCCGATCGACGCCACTGGTTGCGCCGGCAAGGAAAACTGCATGGGCGACGATGCCGGCCGCTGCATGACGCACGACCTCTGGGCGAGCCTCAACTCCAAGATGATCGAGTTCCTGGACTCGGTGTCGTTGAAGAAGCTTGTCGAAGAGCAGCTTGCCAAGGGTGTGTCGATCGAGGAGCACCCTGTGAAGCGGGCCATTTCCACACAGCCGGTCGTCAAGCCGATCAAGATCACCGCACCGAATTCGGTGTTCGCGCTCGGCGCGGCCTTTGCGAAATAAGGCGCTCACGCTTCAGGTTTCAGCTTCCATGGACATGACCCCGCACTTCCCGATTTACATGGACTACGGCGCCACGACGCCGGTGGATCAGCGCGTCGTCGACGCGATGATCCCCTGGTTGCGCGAGCACTTCGGCAATCCGGCGTCGCGCAGCCATGCCTGGGGCTGGGAGGCGGAGGCCGCGGTCGAGGCGGCACGCGGGCAGGTGGCGGCGCTGGTGGGCGCCGACCCGCGCGAGATCGTCTGGACATCCGGCGCGACCGAATCGATCAACCTGGCGTTGAAGGGTGCGGCCCAGTTCTACAAGACCCGCGGCAAGCACCTGATCACCCTCAAGACCGAGCACAAGGCGGTGCTCGACACGATGCGCGAGCTCGAGCGCCAGGGTTTCGACGTGACCTACCTCGATGTCGAGGAGGATGGGCTGGTCGACTTCGACAAGCTGCAGGCGGCGATCCGGCCGGACACCATCCTCGTGTCGATCCTGTTCGTCAACAACGAGATCGGCGTCATCCAGGACATCGTGCGCATCGGCACCCTGTGCCGCGAACGCGGCATCATCTTCCATGTGGATGCGGCGCAAGCCACCGGCAAGGTCGCGATCGACTTGTCTGCTCTGCCGGTCGACCTGATGAGCCTGGCGTCGCACAAGACCTATGGGCCGAAGGGCATCGGCGCACTCTATGTTCGCCGCAAGCCGCGTGTTCGGATCGAGGCGCAGATGCACGGCGGCGGGCATGAGCGGGGGATGCGCTCGGGCACGCTCGCGACGCACCAGATCGTCGGCATGGGCGAAGCCTATGCGATTGCCAAGCGCGAGATGGGCGTCGAAAGCGAGCGCATCCGCATGTTGCAGAGGCGGCTGATCGACGGGCTCTCCGGCATCGAGCAGACCTTCCTGAACGGCCATCCGACGCAGCGCGTGCCGCACAACGTCAACATGTCCTTCAACTTCGTCGAGGGCGAGTCCCTGATCATGGGCATCAAGGGCATTGCGGTGTCGTCGGGCTCGGCCTGCACCTCCGCGAGCCTGGAGCCGAGCTACGTGCTCCGGGCGCTCGGCCGCAGCGACGAGCTCGCGCATTCCAGCCTGCGGATGACGATCGGCCGGTTCACGACGGTCGAGGAGATCGACTACGTCGTCACCACCCTGCGTGAACGGGTCGCCAAGCTGCGCGACTTGTCGCCGCTCTGGGAAATGCACAAGGACGGCATCGACATCAGCAGCATCCAGTGGGCCGAGCACTGACATCGGCAGCCCGGCCATCCGACAGGGCGCGGCGAGCGATCGTCAGCCTCTGATAACAACGACAAGGAGTACACCATGGCATACAGCGAAAAAGTCGTCGAGCACTACGAAAATCCCCGCAACGTCGGTTCCTTCGAAAAGGGAGATGACACGGTCGGCACCGGCATGGTCGGCGCACCGGCCTGCGGCGACGTGATGAAGTTGCAGATCAAGGTCAACCCCCAGACCGGCCTGATCGAGGACGCCAAGTTCAAGACTTACGGCTGCGGCTCGGCGATCGCGTCGAGCTCGCTCGTGACCGAATGGGTCAAGGGCAAATCGCTCGACGAGGCGCTGACGATCAAGAACACGCATATCGCCGAAGAACTGGCGCTGCCGCCCGTCAAGATCCATTGCTCGATCCTGGCCGAGGACGCGATCAAGGCGGCGGTGAACGATTACAAGGCGAAAACGGCTGCCGTCAAGCCGGGGGCCGCGGTTGTCGAAGACTTTGCGACGGCGCATTGAAGCGAGCAGGAAGCGGATCATGGCTGTTACCCTGACGGCAGCGGCTGCTCGCCACGTCACCCGCTATATGAGCAAACGCGGCAAGGGCGTCGGCGTGCGGCTGGGTGTGAAGACGACCGGCTGTTCCGGCCTGGCCTACAAGCTGGAGTACGCCGATGACTTCGCGCCCGAGGACACGGTCTTCGAGGGCCATGGCGTCAAGGTGATCGTCGACCCCAAAAGCTTGCCCTATATCGACGGGACCGAACTCGACTTCGTGCGCGAGGGCCTCAACGAAGGCTTCAAGTTCCACAACCCGCGCGAGAAGGATCGCTGCGGTTGCGGGGAGTCGTTCAGGGTGTAGGGGCTCGCGCGCGGTTGCGATTCATCTGCAAGGCGCGGCCATGGTCGCGCCTTCTTGTTCCTGGCGTTCTCTTTCATCACCTCTTGTCCAGCCCCTTGCCGCCGATGCGCATCGATTCCAACGACTTCGAGCTGTTCGCCGTCGAACCCCGATTCGGGCTCGACCCGGCCGTGCTCGAGCAGCGGTGGCGAACCTTGCAAGCCGAGGTTCACCCGGACAAGTTCGCCGCCCAGGGTGCCTCGGCACAGCGGCTGGCGATGCAGTGGGCAGTAAGGGGCAACGAGGCGTGGCGGCACCTGCGAGACCCCTTGCCC
>CAXTDH010000593.1:0-2739 GCA_964242405.1 uncultured Rhizobacter sp.
CCAGGGAGTTGCCGCTGAAGTCGCCGGCATCGAGGCCAGCGTAGGGCGGCCGCCCGACGCGGCCGTGCAGCATGCCCGGCAGGCGCTTGTCGTGGACGAAGACCTCGGCGCCGGTCGCCTTGGCGGGGATGTCGATTCGCATCGTCGAGGTGCCGACGATGCGGTGCTCGGACGCCGGTTTCAGTCGAGCGGCGTCGGTCAGCATCAGCTCGACGTGGCGGTCGGCGAGCAGCGTGGCCCAGGTGATGCGCTCGGCCGGCGCGTCGCGCCGGGCGAAGCCGCCGGATGGGGCGACCCGTGCAGCCTCGGCCGGCGAGTCTCGGCGGGCGAAGCCGCCCGATACGGTGACCAGGGCGTCGACGCCGAGCCCGAGCCGCGCGGCGGCTTCCACGAGCAGCCAGTCCCGGGCCTGCGCCGCAGCTTGGCGAAGCGGCGCGGCATGGACCTGGATCGAGGCGCTGGCGATCGTCGCCCCCTGGTTCGGGGCGGCACCGGTGCTGCCCATCAGGAGCGCCACGCGATCGACCTCGACATCGAGCTCCTCGGCGACAAGTTGCGCGAGCGCCGTGCGCAGGCCGGCACCGAGGTCGACGTGGCAGTGCAAGCCAGTGACGCTGCCGTCGTCCCAGACCGCGATCAGGATTTCGGGGCCTTCCGAGGGGTCGGCAAGGACCGCCGGTGGTTGCCCGGAACCAGGATCGACCGATGACGACGGCACCTCGCGCAGCACCAGCAGCACCCCGGCGGCCGCGCGGAAATCGCCACGACGGCGCGGCTCGTCGGCACGGCGATGGGCGGCGGGCGGTCGCAGCTCGGGATCGCTCATCGACCCGGAAGCACGGATCGCGGAGCGCCCCGACCCTCCGAACGGCACTCGGCGGAACCCGTCGGCGGGCACTCGGGCGAGCACTCGGCGGAACCCGTCGGCGGGCACTCGGGCGGGCACTCGGCCGACCGACCGCTCGTCAGCAGCACCGCTTGCTGCACGGCCTCGAGGATCTCGAGGTGGGCGCCGCAGCGACACAGGTTGTGCGAGAGCGCGTCCCGCACCTGCCGGTCGGTCGGCGCACGGTTGCCCAGAAGCAGCCCGACGGTCGCGACGATCATCCCGTTCAGGCAGTAACCGCACTGCGCCGCCTGGCAGTCGATGAAGGCCTGTTGCACCGGGTGCCGGCGGTCGCCGTCGGCCAGGCCCTCCAGCGTCGTGATCTGCCGCCCCTCGACGCAGCCGACCGGGACCGCGCAGGACCGGGCCGGCGTGCCGTCGACCAGCACCAGGCAGGCGCCGCACTCGCCCAGGCCGCAGCCGTACTTCGGGCCGTTCAGGCCGAGGTCGTTGCGCAGCACCAGGAGCAACGGCGCCGTACGCGGCACCGCCAGCCGGTGCGACCGGCCGTTGACGGTCAGGCCGATCGGCGGCGCGACGGGCAGCGCATCGGCCGAGCCGCCCGCTGCGGCAACGCCCGCGGCCACGTCGATCGGTCGCAGACCCGCGTCAGGCGAGGTCACCCGACTGGATCCGCTTCACGCCCTTGGCCGTCATGTCCTTCCAGGCCGCGGCGAGCGAGCCGTTCAGGTCGATGGCGCGGGTCGCGTCCTCGATCACGTAGACCTCGAAGCCGGCCTTGCGGGCGTCCATCGCCGTCCAGGCGACGCAGAAGTCGGTCGCCAGGCCGGTCAGGTAGAGCGTCTTGATGCCGCGCGCCTTCAGGTAGCCGGCCAGGCCGGTGGCGGTCTTGTGGTCGGCCTCGTCGAAGGCCGAGTAGCTGTCCATCTCCTGGTGAAAGCCCTTCCTGATGATGATCTGCGCCGTCGGCAACTTCAGGTCCTTTTGGAGCGCGGCGTCGTCGGTGCCCTGGACGCAGTGGTCCGGCCAGAGCACCTGCGGGCCGTAGCTGAGTTTTGTCATCTCGAAGGGCTTCTTGCCGGGGTAGGTGCTGGCAAATGAGGCATGGCCGGGGGTGTGCCAGTCCTGCGTCACGACGATGTTCCTGAAGCTCGGCGCCAGCCGGTTGATGATCGGCACCACCTCCTCGCCGCCCTTGACCGGCAGCGTGCCGCCGGTGACGAAGCAGTTCTGCACGTCGACGACGATCAGCGCGCTTCGGGCGTCGGGCACGAGCCGCGCGGCGACTGCGGGGTGCAGGCCGGTCGCGCTGACCAGACCGACGCCGGCAAGCGCCTTGAGCAGTGTTCTGCGGTTTTTGACGGACATGGCGGAGCTCCAGTTCAGTGAGGGAAAGGTCGGCGATCGGACGCTCGGGCAGGCGCGGCGCCGGAGGATGATGATCAGACACTCAGGTAGGCGCGGCGCAAGTCGTCGTCGGCCACCAGTTCGGCCATCGGACCCTGGTAGCGTATCTGGCCCTTCTCGAGCACGTAAGCTCGGTCGGACACCAGTTCCGCGAAGTGCATGTTCTGTTCCGACAGCAGGATGCTCACGCCCTGGGCCTTGAGCGCCAGGATCATCTGCGCCATCTGCTCGACGATGACGGGCGCGACGCCCTCGCTCGGCTCGTCGAGCAGCACGACGTAGGGGTTGCCCATCAGCGTGCGGGCGACCGTGAGCATCTGCTGCTCGCCGCCGCTCATCCGCCCGCCGGGACGCGTGCGCATCTCGCCGAGGTTGGGGAAGAGCGCGAACAGCTTCTCCGGCGTCCAGGTCGGCGCGCCGGCGCGGGCCGGCTGGCGCCCGACCGCCAGGTTCTCCAGCACGGTGAGCTCGGTGAAGATGCGCCG
>CAXTDH010000594.1:0-2737 GCA_964242405.1 uncultured Rhizobacter sp.
GCGACGGCATCGTGGAGATCAGCGTGATCGAGGGGCGGTTGGGGAAAGTGGAGGTCAACGTGGCCGCGGATGCACCTATCAGCGAGGCGCGGGTGCGTGGATTTCTGAGCGGGCTCGTCGTCGGTGAAGCCGTCAATGCGCCGGTCTACGAACGATCGATGCTGTTGTTGTCGGACCAACCCGGCATCCGCGTGTCGTCGGGGCTGCAGGAAGGCGTGCAGACCGGCACCACCGATCTCTCCGTCGATATCGCAGCCGTGCCGCGCTGGGCCTTTACCGCAGAGGCCGACAACCACGGCACGCTCGAATCCGGCCGCTACCGGGTCGGCGGCACCGCGCGCTGGCTGAGCCCGTTCGGCATCGGCGACAACCTCGACATGCGGGTGATGGTGTCCAACAGCAACGCGTTGCAGTTCGGTCGCGTCGCGTACGAAGCGCCCATTGGCACCAGTGGTCTGCGCGCCGGCATCGGGCTGTCGCGCGTGTCGTACGAGCTGGGTGGCGACTTCGTCGACCTCGATGCCCAAGGCACTGCGAACGTGCTCGACTTCGCGCTCAACTATCCGCTGATCCGGCAACGGCAGCAGAACCTCTTTCTGCGGCTCGCGGCGGACACCAAGAACCTGACGGACGAGATGCGCGCCGTCGACTTCACCTCTAAGAAGAAAGTGCATGGCTTCGGTCTTGGCTGGACTTGGGAGCGTCGTGACGATGTGCTGGGCGGCGGCTACTGGGCGAGTTCGGGCACGCTTTATCACGGCACGCTGCGCATCGAAGACGAGGTCAGCCGTCAGAACGACGCAAGCGTCGTCGGCCGACACACCGAAGGCGGCTTCAGCAAGGGCACTTTCCAGCTGTCGCGTCTGCAATCCGTGATCGACAACCATTCGGTCTACCTCTCGGTCGGCGGTCAGGTCGCCAGCAAGAACCTCGATGCATCGGAAAAGCTTTCGCTTGGCGGCGCCCGCGCGGTGCGGGCCTATTCGTCGTCCGAGGCATTGGTCGATCAGGGTTTTATCGGCACTGTCGAATGGCGCTGGTCTTACAACGCCGAGGTCAGCCCGTTCGCTTTCTACGACGCGGCGCGCGGCAAGTACGCGCGCAGCCCGACCGCTTTCGACGGGTCCAACAACATCAGTCTTCGCGGCTACGGACTCGGCGTGTCATGGGCGCGCCCGGGCAACTTCGCAATCAACGCAACGCTGGCCTGGCGCGACGGCACGCGCCCTGCGCAGTCCGATGGCGGTGGCCGCAACCCGCGTCTCTACGTCCAGGCGCAGAAGAGTTTTTGACAGGCACGATCCGTATGAAAACATCTTCTTCCTCCATTCGGACGGGTCGCCGGCCCCACGCGCATCTGCGCATGCGCCCTCTGGCGCTGTCGATCGCCTGCATCGGTTTGGGGCTGGGCAGTGCGCCGGTGTGGGCGCAGACGTTGCCGTTCGGCTTCAACCCGATCGCCGGCCTGGTGTCGAGCAGCTCGGGCGGCGTCGGCGTGATGAACATCACCCAGAGCTCGCAGCGCGCCATCGCACAATGGCAGAGCTTTTCGGTCGGGGCGGGCGGCACGGTGAACATCGCCCAGCCGGGTACGTCGAGCGTGCTGTTGAACCGGGTCGTGGGCGCTGACGTGTCGACCATCGCGGGCAAGCTGAATGCAAACGGTCATGTGTTTCTTGTCAATCCGAATGGAGTGACCTTCAGCCGCGGGTCGTCGGTCAATGTGGGCGGCTTCGTGGCGTCGACGCTCGATATCGCCAACGACAACTTCATGCCGGCGGGCTCGCAAGATCGCCCTCTCGGCAAGGGCGATCAGTTCCTCTTCACCGGCGCGGCTGGCAGCACCGGCAGGATCTCCGTCGAGGGCGCTGCGGGCGATGTCCGAGCCGCCTCGATCACCACCACCAGCCCCGGCGGCACGGTGGCGCTGGTGGGCGGCGCGGTGCGCAACGACGGTGACATCAACGTGGCGCGCGGCTCGGTCGGCCTCCTCTCCGGCAGTCAGGTCACGGTCGACTTTGACGGCGACGGGCTGACCACTTTCAAGATTCCCACCGCTGGCGCGACCTCGTTCAAGCTGGCGGACGTGCAGGCCGTCGACAAGACGGCGACCGCTCAGCTGATGAACACCGGCACGGCCATCGCCGATGGCGGACGCGTGGTGATGCTGGGGTCGTCGACCATCGCGCAACAGGTCGTCGCCCAGACCGGCGTGCTGCAGGCGCGGTCGCTCGAGTCGCGCAATGGCGAGATAGTGCTGGGCGCCGGTGGCGGCCTCAATGCCGAGATGAAGCTGGCCGGCACCATCGATGCGAGAAGCACTGGTGCGGCAGGCGGGTCCGTGACGGCTACCGCAGGGTTGATGCGGCTCGATGGCGTGAACATCGATGTCAGCGGCAGCCAGAGTGGCACGGCGCAATTGATCGGCGTCACCGCTTTCAACATGTCGCCTTCGTCCGTCGTGCGGGCGGATGCGACGGCCGCAGAGGGGGGGAACGTCGGCAGCAATGGGAACGGCAACGGCAACGGCGGCACGGTGCTGATGGGCTCGCTGGGCGCCACACACATCTCGGGCACGGTGTTGGCGCGCGGCTCGGGCAGCGGAGCCGGCGGAACGGTCGCCACATCGGGTGGGACCATCGAGGTCACGGACAAGGCCTTTGTCGATGCCAGTGGCGGCGCCACGGGTGCCAACGGCAAGTGGGGCGTCGCCTCTACGCTGGACCTTGTCGTGACG
>CAXTDH010000595.1:0-2733 GCA_964242405.1 uncultured Rhizobacter sp.
GTCAAGAACATCAATGCCTTCACCATGGGCGCCCGCTCGGTCGACTCGAAGATCACCTGCACCGTCATCTTCACCGGCGAATGGTCGATGCCGGTCAAGGAGGCCGAAGCCACCAATTCACTCGCCGACCAGGGCTGCGACGTCTTCACGATGCACGTCGACGGGCCGAAGGTCGTCGTCGAGACGGCCGCCAAGCGAGGCCGGATGGTCTGCGGCTACCACGCGAGCCAGGCCAAGCTGGCGCCGAACGCCTACCTGACCGGTGCCGAGTGGAACTGGCTGACGGCCTACAAGACGGTCGTCGAGGCGGCTCAGAGCGGCAAGCCGCACCCAAACTTCCTGCGCGGCGGTTTGAAAGAGGGCTACGTCAAGATGTCGCCCTACGGCCCGATGGTGAGCGCCGAAGCGAAGAAGAATGCGGACGACGTCAAGGCGAAGATGGTCGCGGGCAGCTTCGACATCTTCGCCGGCGGCAGCGGCGGCTTGAAGGACAACAAGGGCGCCACCGTGATCCCCTCCGGCAAGACGATCAAGCAGACCGACGTCGAGCTCGAGAAGATGAACTACCTGGTCGAAGGCGTGGTCGGGTCGGTCTGACGCTCGCCTGAGGCCGCGCTCACGTCACGCCCCGTTCGGCTGCCGACCGTCCCGCCACCAACATGCGCCAGAGTTTCGCCGAAGCCCTGTTGCCGGTCGCGGCGCTGGTCGCGGCGTTGCTGCTGTTCGGCGGCTTCGTCTGGCTGGGTGGCGCGAGCCCGGTCGAAACCTGGGAGATCCTGTTCAAGGGGGCGTTCGGCGACTGGTTTTCCTGGCAGAACACCTTGCAGCGCGCCGCGCCGCTCATGCTGACCGCCCTTTGCGTCGCAGTTCCGGCCCGCGCCGGGTTGATCATCATCGGCGGGGAGGGCGCCTTCGTGCTGGGCGGCCTGGCGTCGGCAGCGGTGCCCTATGCCATCGAGCTGCCGGCCAACGCCATCGGAACGGTCGTCGTCTGCCTGGCCGGCATGGTGGTCGGCGGCCTCTGGATCGCACTCGCCGGCGCCTTGCGGCAGTACCGGGGCGTCAACGAGACGATATCCAGCTTGCTGCTCGCCTACACCGCCATCGCCTTGTTCAAGCAACTGGTCGAAGGGCCGTTGCGCAACCCGACGACGCTCAACAAGCCGTCGACGCGGTCGCTCGTCGAAGGGCTGCGCATCGGCGGCATCGCCGGCTCGGACGTGCACTGGGGCCTGGTGTTCGGCGTCATCGCCTGCCTGATCCTCGGCGTGTGGCTGGCCTACACCGCGAGCGGCTTCTCGGTGCGCGTGGTAGGCGGCAACCTGCGGACGGCGCAACTCGTCGGCCTGCCGGCGACCCGGCTGATCCTGGCCGCCTGCGCGATCGGCGGCGCCTGTGCCGGCCTGGCAGGCGCGGTCGAGGTGGCGGCGGTGCACACCAACGCCAACGCCTCGTTGATCGCGGGTTATGGCTACGCCGGCATCCTCGTCGCCTTCATCGCCCGGCAGTCGCCGATCGCGATCATCCCGGTCGCGATCCTGTTCGGCGGCTTCGGCGCCGCGGGCAGCCTGCTGCAGCGGCGGTTGGGCTTGCCGGATGCGTCGGTGCAGGTGCTGCAGGGCATCGCCTTCGTGCTGATATTGGCGAGCGAGGCACTGCGCGGTGTCGATTGGCAGGCGGCGCTGCCGAAGCTGCGCAAAGGCGCCGGGCCGGCAGCGCCGATCCCCGTCGCGCAGGAGGCGGTGTGAGCGGCGTCCTGCCGCTCGAAAGGGCTCACGCCCGCCCGGCGAGGCCTGCAGGGCCCGTGCGCGGCGGACGGAAGCGCTTGTGAGCGGCGAGACGATCGTCGCCTTTTCCGCCGCGATCCTCGGTGGCGCCTTGCGCGTCGGCGTGCCGTTCCTGTTCGTCAGCCTGGGCGAGTGCCTGACGGAAAAGTCCGGGCGCATCAACCTCGGCCTGGAAGGCGTGCTGGTGTTGTCGGCCATGGCGGGTTTTGCCGGCTCGCTGCTGACCGGCTCGCCCTGGGCCGGCGTGGCGCTCGCGGCCTGCGCCGGTGCAGCGTTGGCCCTGCTCCACGGCCTGCTCTGCTCGCTGCGCCGGGTCAACGACGTCGCGACCGGCATCGCCCTGATGTTGCTCGGCACCGGCCTGGCGTTCTACCTCGGCAAGCCGCTGATCCAGCCGCAGGCCGCGCAGCTGCCGGCTGTTCCGCTCGGCGGCTGGAGCGATTCGACGGTCGTCCAGGCGGCGCTGCAGGTCAACCCGCTGCTGCCGGTCGGCGTGCTGCTCGCCTTTGCCATGCGCTGGGCCTTCGGCCGGACGCGCGCCGGCCTGCTGGTGCGGCTGGCCGGCGACTCGGCGAGCGCCACCCGTGCGCTCGGCTATTCGGTCAACGGCATCCGGATCGCGGCGACGGTCGCGGGCGGGGCCATCGCCGGGCTCGGCGGTGCTTCGCTGACGCTCTTCTACCCCGGCAGCTGGAACGAGGGCATCTCGAGCGGGCAGGGTTTGATCGCGGTGGCGCTGGTGATCTTCGCGCGCTGGAGCCCCCTGCGCTGTGTCGGCGCGGCGCTGCTGTTCGGCGGTGCGGGGGCGATCGGCCCGGCGCTGCAGTCGATCGGCATCAGCCAGGGCTACTACCTCTTCAGCGCCGTGCCCTACGTGCTGACGCTGGCCATCCTCGTCATCAGCTGCCGCCCCGGCAGCGTCGCCGTCGGCAGCCCGGGCGAGCTG
>CAXTDH010000596.1:0-2732 GCA_964242405.1 uncultured Rhizobacter sp.
CTCTCGCAGATCTTCGTCGTCTCGATCGTCGACAGCACCGTCGGCAACGATCCGCGCTCGGTCGCCGCCTACCTCGACATGCTCGGCAGCGCCGGCCTCGGCAAATACCGCGATCTGATCGAGGCGGTCGCGATGCACCCGGTCATGGGCATCTACCTGTCGTCGATCAAGAACCAGAAGGCCGATCCGAAGACGGGCCGGGTGCCGGACGAGAACTTCGGCCGCGAGGTGATGCAGCTGATGTCGATCGGCCTGCACCAGCTGAACGCCGACGGCAGCGAAAAGCTCGTCAACGGCTCGGCCGTCGACACCTACACCCAGGCCGATGTCGGCGGCATGGCCAAGGTGTTCACCGGCTGGAGCTGGGCCTGCCCGGCGGCGCCGGTGAGCGGCTGCTTCTACAACGGCTCGTCGGGCGGCGTGTCGGATCCCGATCGCGGCTTCAAGAGCATGATCGCCTATCCGGCCTACCACAGCACCGACGCGAAAAGCTTTCTCGGCACGACGATTCCCGCCCAGCCGGTCGCCAACCCGGCGGCGAGCCTGAAGGCGGCGCTCGACACCCTGGCCGCGCATCCGAACGTCGGACCGTTCATCGGCCGGCAGTTGATCCAGCGGCTGGTCACCAGCAACCCCAGCCCGGCGTACGTGTCGGCGGTGGCCTCTGCCTTCGCGGCGAGCGGCGGCGACATGAAGGCGGTCGTCAAGGCGGTGCTGCTGAACCCGGAAGCGCGGGCCGTTTCGACCCGCTCGGGCAAGGTCCGCGAACCGGTGCTGCGGCTCTCGGCCTTCCTGCGCGCCTTTCCTTTCACCTCCGACACCGGCGACTACCGGGTCGGCAACACCGACAACCCGGGCACCCAGCTGGGCCAGACGCCGATGCGCTCGCCCTCGGTCTTCAACTTCTACCGGCCCGGCTACGTGCCGCCCGGCACGCTGTCCGAGCGAAGCGGGCTCGCCGTGCCGGAGATGCAGCTGGTCCAGGAGACGAGCGCCGCTGGCTACGTCAACTACATGCGCGACAACATCACCTCCGGCGTCGGCAGCTTCAACGGCACCGTGGCGGGCGTCGTCCGCAACCGACGCGACCTGCAGGCCGATTACAGCGCGGAACTGTCGCTCGCCGCCAAGAGCTCCGACCTGCTCGATCGGCTCAACGCCAAGCTGATGTACGGCACGATGCCGGCCGCGCTCAAGGCCGAGATCCAGGGGGCGATCGAAAAGATCGTCATACCGACCCTGAATGCGAACGGCTCGAACCAGGCGTCGGTGGACGCGGCCAAGGCCAACCGGGTCAAGTCGGCCCTCCTGCTGACCCTCGCCTCACCTGAATTTGAGGTTCAACGCTAGCCGGCCGTTGCAGGCCGCTGCCGCCCGCACCTTGCGAACCGGCCGCTCCCGCGAACCGCCGACACAGCCCCCGACTGCGACAGAGCCCCGACTGCGACAGGCACACCATGACCACTCCCAATGCTTCCCGCCGCTTGTTCCTTCGCCAGGTCGGCGCCCTTTCGGCGGCCGGCGCCGCGGCCGCACCCCTGGCGCTGAACCTCGCCGCGGTCGGTTCCGCGGCTGCCCAATCGGCGAGCGACTACAAGGCGATCGTCTGCATCTTTCTGTACGGCGGCAACGATTCGCTCAACATGGTGCTGCCGACGGACGCCGCCTCCTGGTCGGCCTACAGCACGGTGCGCAACCAGGCGCCCGAATCGATCGCGCTGATGCCGCCGGGCACCGCGCCGATTGCAACCGCCTCGGCCGGCTCGCCGGGCCGGCTCGGCGGCGTGTTGCCGATCCTGCCCACCAACGCCCAGGGCCGCAGCTTCGCGCTCCACCCGCTGATGGGCTCGCTGCAATCGATGTTCAACATCGACAAGCGCCTGGCCATCCTGCCGAACGTCGGCCCGCTGGTGATGCCGACCAACAAGACGCAGTACGGCCAGTCGAGCTTCCCCCGCCCGGCCAGCCTCTTCTCCCACAACGACCAGCAGAACACCTGGCAGACCTTCCAGCCCGAAGGCGGCACGATCGGTTGGGGTGGCCGCATGGGTGATCTGCTCGCCGCGCAGAACAGCCGGTCGATCTTCACCTCGATCTCGGCCAGCGGCAATGCGGCGTGGTTGTCGGGGCAGCAGGTGCAGCAGTACCAGGTCGGCGTCAACGGCGCGATCCGGATCGGCGCCGACAGCACGGGCAAGGTGTTCGGCTCGACCGACGTGGCCGCGTCGCTGCAGCGCATCGTCGGCAGCACCCGTGGCGGCCATGTGTTCGAGACCGACCTGGCAACGGTGGCGCAACGCTCGCTCGACGCCGAGCTTGCCCTGCGCACGGCGCTCAAAGCCGCGGGCGACCCGCTCTTCGGCACGCCGGCCACCACCTACAACCCGGCGACCGATCCGAAGCTGATGTATGTCAACCCGCTGACCGGCAATTCGGCCTTCAACCCGCTCGCGCAGCAGTTGCAGATCGTCGCCCGGATGGTCGACGCCAGCAGCACCGCCGGCGTCGGCGCGAAGCGCCAGGTGTTCTTCGTCAGCTTGGGCGGCTTCGATTCGCACGACAACGAGAACCGCAACAACGCCGACCTGTACGCCCGCCTCGCCCAGGCCATGCGCTACTTCGACACCACGCTCGTCGGCATGGGCGCGTCGAACAAGGTCACGGCCTTCACCGCCAGCGACTTCGGCCGCACCTTCACGAGCAACGGCGACGGCACCGACCACGGCTGGGGC
>CAXTDH010000597.1:0-2730 GCA_964242405.1 uncultured Rhizobacter sp.
CGAGCTGCAGCGCCTCCATCTCTTCCTTGTCCTTGTAGAGCTGGCTGTTCGGGTACACCTCGACCTTCACTTGCCCTTTGGTACGAGATTCGGCCAGCTCCTTGAACTTCTGCGCGCCGACACCCTTGGGCGTGTCCGGGGCGACGACATGGCTGAACTTGATGACGATAGGCGCCTGGGCAACGGCCAGGCGCGGCAACGCGAGCGATGCGGCGGTGCCGGCGGCGCCGGCGATCAGGTTGCGGCGGGTGATGCGGTTCATGGGCGTGTCTCCTTCAGGTATTGGAATGAGCGTTCGGAACGGGGGTCGGAACGAAAGTCGTGAGCGAAAGTTCGGCCGATCGGCGATCGGCTACCAGCTACCGGCTACCGCGGCCGTCCATGGCGCATGCGCCCGTCCGGCGGCGCACGCTCCTTCGATTGCGCCCGGATTCTCGACCGCCCAAGGTCACCCGGGTAGTTGTGGACTTCCACATTCCGGCGGCGCGCCATGCCACCGTCCGCGCCTCCTACACTTGCTCATGGCCATCTCTGCCGACCCGCCCGGCAACGTCGCCGTCACCCCGCCGTTGTCGCGGCCGGCGTTCTCGCTGCCGCCCCGGCCGGCGCTCCGCCGAGGGCTCTGGGCGCTGCCGCTGCTGCTGTCGCTGCTGTTCGTCACGGCGGTGCTGGTGTGGCTGGTTCGCACCGAAGACGGAGAACGCGAGCAGCAGCGCCAGGAGCTGATCTCCGATGCGCTGTCGCTCGAGAGTCAGGTGAGCTCGCGCATCGATGACGAATCGCGGCTGCTACAGGCGGTCGGCGAGCGCTTCGAGGCCCAGCGCCGGGCCGGCCCGGTCGACGCGGCCGGAGCTTCGCGAGAGCTGGCGGCCGTGCCGGAGGTGCAGGTCGGCCTGCGGCGCTTTTGGGTCAGCCTGACCTGGCTGGATTCGAGCAACCGCATCGTCGCCCACCTGCCCGAGCAGGGCCCGATCGAAGTGCCTGCGCACCTTCACGACCGGGTGGCCAGCGGCCTGAGCGCGCACCTCTGGGCGCCGCTCGAGAGTGGTGGCGCGCTGGTCGCCCGGTATTCGCCGAGCAATATGCTGCGCCAGAACGTGCCCTGGTGGCTGGCGCGCAAATACGACGTACGCCTGGTCGACAGCTTCGGCGACGTGATGGCCTCGACGGCCGAAGGCCGGGAGCCGCCGGACCGGCAGACCTACCGGATCGCGATGGGGGCGGTGCTCGCCGACAACTACCTCGAGTTGATTGCCCGGGACCGGATCACGCCCTGGTATCGCAGCTTTCCGATGGTCGTCGTCGCCGGCTTCCTGCTGCTGATCGGCGCGACCACCGTTCTGCTGCGCCGCCAGGTCGACGACGTGTCCAGGGCCGAGGCCAACTGGCGCACGGAGGCCGCCTGGCGCAGCGCGATGGAGGATTCCCTGACCGTCGGCCTGCGTGCTCGCGACCTCGAGGGCCGGCTGCTCTACGTCAACCGGACGCTCGCCGACATGATCGGCTACGCCCCGGAGGAGTTGCTCGGCCTGATGCCGCCGATGCCCTACTGGCCGCCCGATTCGCTCGGCGAGATCATGGTGCGGCATGCCCGTAACCTCGCCGGCCAGGCGCCGCGCGGCGGCTACGAGGCGCGTTGGCAGCACCGTGACGGCCGTTTGCTGGACGTGATGGTGTTCGAGGCGCCGCTCGTCGATGCCCGGGGACGGCACATCGGCTGGATGGGCTCGATCCTCGACATCACCGAGCGCAAGCGGCTCGAGGAGCGCGAGCGCCGCCAGGTCGAGGAGGCGACCGACCACGCCCGGCTGACGATGCTCGGCGAGGTCGCGTCGACGCTGGCCCACGAACTCAACCAGCCGCTGACCGCGATCTCCAGCTACACCGCCGGCGTGCTCAATTCGCTGCAGCGGCCGTCCTCCACGGGCCGCGCGCCCACGGATCCGGTGGTGCTGCAGGCGCTGCAGCGGCTCGGCGAGCAGGCGGCACACGCCGGTCGCATCGTCCAGCGGATCCGCGAGTTCCTGACTCGCCGAGAGCCGCAGCTGGAGCCGGCGGCGCTCGACGAGATCGTCGCCGGAGGCGTCGCCCTGCTCAGGCGCGAACTCGCCCGCAGGCAGATCACCCTGGCGCTGACGCTGGACGCGCGGCTGCCGGCGGTGGTCGCCGATGCCGTGCTGATCGAGCAGGTGGTGATCAACCTGGTGCGCAATGCGAGCGACGCACTGGCCGGGATGCCGGTGGAGGCTGCGGCGCCTCGGCCCCGCCGGATCGAGGTCCGTACCGGCTGGGCAGCGGACGGGCGCTCGCAGCGCGTCGAGGTCCGCGACAACGGGCCGGGCTTGCAGGGGCAGCGGATCGAAGCCCTCTGCGCACCGTTCTACTCGACCCGCAGCGACGGCATGGGCATGGGCCTGGCCATCTGCCGGTCGATCCTCGAGGCCCACCAGGGGGTGCTCGATGCGACCGATCTCGAGGGCGGCGGCGCAAGCTTCGCCATGACCTTGCCGTCCGATCCGGCGGTTTCCAGCCGATCTGCCGAGGGCCGGGATGAGGCGCAGGCCGCTTGAGGCCGGCTGATGCAACTGCCGACGCCGACACCCTGACCATTAACGATCTGCCTCCGTCACTGTCGTCAGCGCCACCTGCATGGCACGCAGGCGGCATCGTCTACCTCCTCGATGACGAGGCGGCGGTGCTCGACGCGATCGCCTTCATTCTGGTCTCGCG
>CAXTDH010000598.1:0-2729 GCA_964242405.1 uncultured Rhizobacter sp.
GCTCCCGAACCTCTCGTCGTGCTTGTCGAACCTGCCGCCGGAAGGCGTCAGCGCCCCGACCATGTCCTGCGCGACGGATGGCTTCTCGGCAATGATCAGTGACTTGCTCATTTGATTCCCGTGACCTCAATCGGCGCCTCGCCCCTCGGCAGGCGGGCGCCCGTTCCCTACAATCCGGCTCTCGCGCGCACACATGCACACGCGCGCGCCCCTGATTTCAATGTACCCAATGTCACGGATGACGCAAGCCAGGGACGCAATGAAGTCCATTCCCGGTTCCGGGCCGAAGGCAGCGCTGCCGCCACCCTTGTCGTCCGCGTCCTCGTCCGCAACAGCCGATGGCGAGGACTCGCAGCCGCGGCAGCGGCGCAGCCGTCGCTACGAAGTGCGTGCGTCCGGCATCCACGGCAAGGGCGTGTTCGCCCTGAGAGCCTTCGCCGCGGGCCGCCGGGTGATGGAGTACACCGGCGAGGTCATCAGCTGGGAGGAAGCCCAGCGGCGTCATCCGCATGACCCGGAAAACCCCAACCACACCTTCTACTTCCACATCGACGACGAGCATGTGATCGATGGCAAGGAACGCGGCAACGCGGCCAAGTGGATCAACCACGCCTGCGACGGCAATTGCGAAGCCGAGGAGGTCGACGGCCGCATTTTCGTGCGCGCCCGACGCGACATCGGGCCAGGCGAAGAGCTGAGCTACGACTACGGCCTGATGCTCGAAGGCCGCCACACCGCCAAATTGAAGCAGCAGTTCGCCTGCTTCTGCCGCAGCCCCGGCTGCCGCGGCACCATGCTCGCGCCGAAGAGGCGGTGACCGGCCGATGATGAACTCGGCAGCGCCCGCGAAGCCCACGCTGCAGTGGGGTGCCGAGGCGCTCTGGCGACAACTCGAGCCGATCCTGCCGGGCCTCGACGTCGAGGTGCTGGCGAGCGTGGCGTCGACCAACACGGCGTTGCTCGACCGGGCGCGGGTGGTGCACGGGTGGGAGGTCGACGGCGGCAATGTGATGGTCAGGCGCAGCCAGGAAAGCGCCGCTTTCGGGCGTCGCGCCGCCGACGTGCAGCCGAGCCTGCTGGTCGCCGAGCACCAGACCGGTGGGCGCGGGCGGCAGGGTCGGAACTGGCAATCGGAGGCCGGTGCATCGCTCACCTTCTCGCTCGGCCTGCCGCTGGCGGTGTCCGACTGGTCGGGCTTGTCGCTCGCGGTCGGCGTCGCACTGGCAGAGGCGATCGGCTCGGGGTTGCCCGGCGCCGCCGCGGGGGTGGCGGGCGCCTCTGGCGGTGCCGGCACCTCTGGCGTGACGGGCACGGCGGGCGGTGTGGGCACGACTGGCGGTGCGGGCGCCGCCGGCGCCACCGACCGGGCGGTCGATGACATCCGAAGTCACCGGCCGGTGCCCCGCATCGGCCTCAAATGGCCCAACGACCTCTGGCTCATGGACAACGACGGCGGCGCAGTGCCGACCGGTCGCAAGCTGGGGGGCGTCTTGATCGAAACGGTCAGCGCGGGTGCCAAGCGGCTGGTGGTGGTCGGCGTCGGCCTGAACGTCCAGCCCTTCCCGTCCAGCGACCCTTCCGGCGATCGGGCCGACAACCGGGCAGACGGCCTGGCGAGCGGCTTTGCCTCGATTCGCGAACTCGATGAGCAGGCGACTGCGCCGGGGGTGCTGGCGCGAGTGGCCTTGCCACTGGTCCGGGCGCTGCTGCAGTTCGAGGCCGACGGCTTCGGTGCCTTCGCCGAGCGCTTCGCCGAACTCGACCTGTTGCGTGGCCGCGCGGTGCGGACGCTGCAGAAGCCGCCGCTGGAGGGAACGGCCGTCGGCGTGAGCGCTACCGGCGCGCTGCTTCTGCAAACCCGGGATGGCCTGCAGTCGATCTCGAGCGGCGAGGTCAGCGTGCGCTTGCAGGATGTCGACGCCGTTCCCGCCACGGCCCGGGGCGCGGCGTGCTGAGAGCGCTGGTGCTGCTGTTGTTGCTGGCCAATCTCGGCTTCGGCGCCTGGACGAAGGGCTGGCTCGACGACCTGGTGGGCGCAAAGGCACGCGGCGACCGGGAACCGGAGCGCCTGATGCGCCAGGTGCGCCCGGAGGCGGTGGTGGTCGTGCCGCCGGTTGCCGCCCTCGCCTTGCCCCTGTCGACAACCGCGACCTCGCTGGCCGTCGCGGCCCCCGAAGCGGCGGCCGCGCCACCCGCCTGTCTGGAGGCAGGGCCGTTCGATGCCGTGCGGGTGGTTGCCGCTGAAGCCGCCTTGCGCTCGCTCGAGCCGCCCTTGCCCGAGGCCCGCTACACCGACCAGAAGCGCGAGCTGCCGAGCGCCTGGCTGGTCTACATGGGCCGATACGCCGCCAGCGGCTCGTTGGCGAGGAAAGAAGACGAGTTGAAGCGCCGCAATGTCGACTACGAGGAGGTTCACTTGCCGGGGCTGGACCCTGGTCTGTCCCTCGGGCGATACGACGAAAAAGCAGCCGCCGAGGAGGCGCTCGCCGCGTTCACCGGTCAAGGTATCCGCACGGCCAGGGTCGTGAAGACCGGCGAGCCGACCACCGTGCACGTGCTGCGCGTCGACCGACCGGATGCGGCATTGGCCACCCGTCTCATCGGCTTGTCCGAGGGCCGGGCGGCCGGCCTCGGAAAAGGCTTCACCAGCTGCGCAGTCGCGAGCAGGCGGTAAGCAGACCGGCGGCGTTCTACGCTCGTCGCGAGGGCGCCTTGTCGTCGCCCGGACG
>CAXTDH010000599.1:0-2728 GCA_964242405.1 uncultured Rhizobacter sp.
GGATTGGAGTTGGCGGCGTTGAAGATCGCCCGATTGGCGTTCTCGACGCAGATCTCCATCGCGCGGCGAACGTCCGCGTCGGTCGCGTTGTCAGAGGCCTCGGTGAGCCAGCGACCGAGTTCGGATTCGATGAAGGAGGTTGCCATGCTGCTGGCGACCTCGCCGGCGTTGTAGCCGCCCATGCCGTCGGCCAGCACCACCAGCATCGTCGCCTCGTCGATCGCGACCGAATCTTCGTTGTTGACACGCGACCGGCCGGTGTCGGTGGCGCAGAAGAATTCGAGGGACAACATCGAGGCAGGGTTAGCAGGCATGGGCACGGACCGTGTCGGCCGACAAGCGGAATCGAGTGACAAAGAAGCAGCGACAACGACCACGATGGCGATTTCCTGGGCGACAGCTGCCGGTCTGCACCCGTTTCAGCGAACGAGATGATGAGTCACGCTGCGCGTCGCGTCCGGGAATTGTGCCTTGGATCGAGACTCGACAGCGCCGGAGATGCGGGGGGAAGTCACCCGATTCAGCATGCGCGGGCCGGACGAGCTGGCTTGCCGGCAGGCGCCTGGTCGAGCCTGTGAACACCGGCACCCTTGCGGCAGCGGATCGAGGCACAGACGGGAACGCGGTTCAACGAACAGACGTGGAAGCCGTATCGGGCTGCATCGCATCGACGACCAGAGCCTGCAGCACCGCGGCAAGGTCGCCCGCCATCTGCTCGCCATCGGCATAACGAAGCTGCGGCCGCTTCTGCAGCGCCAGGGCGACGATGTGGGCCAGTGCCTCCGGCAGTTCCGGTCGCAGGCTGCGCACATCCGGCGCCGCCTCGTGGGCGATCGCCTGCATCAACCCGCCCAGCGACTCTCCGTGATGCGGCAAGGCGCCGGTCAACAACAGGAACAGCACCACGCCGAGGGCGTAGAGATCGGTGCGGCCATCGACCGGTCGTCCTGCCATCTGTTCGGGCGACATGAACGCCGGCGAGCCCAGCACCACGCCGGTCCGGGTTCGCCAGGCGCCGGCGTCGGTCATCCGGGCGATGCCGAAATCGGCGACCTTGACCCTGCCGCTCAGCGCATCGACCATCAGGTTGGCGGGCTTGATGTCCCGGTGCACCACACCGGCGCGGTGGGCATGCGCCAGTGCCAGCGCCGCCTCCTGGGCAATGCGCAGCACGGCCGGCACGGGCAACAGACGGCCGGGCCGGGTGTGGACGGTCAGGTCGGCGCCTTCGACGTATTCCATGGCGATGACACCCAGATCACCGACGATGCTCGCTTCGAGTACCCGAACGATGCCCGGATGCGACAAGCCGGCTGCTGCGCGGGCTTCCATCATGAAGCGGTTTCGGGGGCTGTCACCGGAGGGGCTGGCGGTTCGGGCGTCACGGTCGCCACGCGATCCGCCGCCGGCTCCTCTCATGGACCTGCCGAGTACCGCCGTCTTGAGGGCGACCTGTCGGCCGGTGCGTCGATCACAGCCGAGATAGACCATGCCCATCGAGCCGCGCCCGAGCTCGCGAACGATTCGGTAGCGGCCCAGCGTAGAGTGGGCCGATCGAGCGCTCGAGCCACCGCGCCGCGGCAACCGGCTTGCAATCGCCCGAGCCCAGCGCCCTGGCGCTGCCAAAAGCGCCGGCAACAACGCGGCGAGCGGGCCGCGAACGGCCGTCAACCGGCTGACTTCGAGGTCGCCGAAGCGACGGTCTTGGCGCGCCGCGACGAGGCATACCAGCCTGCGGCGGTGACACCGACCACCAGCACGACATAGGTCGCCACCCGAGCGGGCAGCGAATAGTCGAAGACCGGGTCGAGCAGCGGCTCGGCGACGATCATGTGAGCGGCGGTGTAGGCGAGCACTGCCGCACCGGCATAGATGATGACCGGGAATCGCTCGATCAGCTTCAACACCAGCGTGCTGCCGAAGACGACGATCGGCACGCTGATCAAGAGCCCGAGGATCACCAGCTCCAGGCTGCCCTTGGACGCGCCGGCCACGCCGAGCACGTTGTCGACGCCCATCAGCGCATCGGCGACCACGATCGTCCGCATGGCGCCCCAGAACGTGGTCGCACTCTTGCCGTGGTCGTCGTGTTCCGACTCCGGCGTCAACAGCTTGTAGGCGATCCAGATGAGCCCGAGGCCGCCGACCAGCATCAGGCCCGGGATGCGCAGCAGCCAGACGACGCCGATCGTCATGGCGCTGCGGACGATGATCGCACCGACGGTGCCCCAGGCAATCGCCTTCATCTGCAGCTGCGGTGGCAACCGCCGGGCGGCAAGCGCGATGACGATCGCGTTGTCACCGGCCAGCACCAGGTCGATCAGAACGATCGCCAGCAGGGCGTAGAACCAGGGGGCGGAGAACACGTCCATGAAGATCGTCAGGTCAAAGCAAGCCCTGGAGCAGCCGGCCCATCTCGGAAGGGTTGCGGGTCACGGTGAAGCCGCATTCTTCCATCACGGCCAGCTTGGCGTCGGCGGTGTCGGCGCCGCCGGAGATCAACGCGCCGGCGTGCCCCATCCGCTTGCCTGGGGGCGCCGTCACGCCGGCGATGAAGCCGACGATCGGCTTTTTCATGTTCGCCTGGCACCAGCGGGCGGCGTCGGCTTCGTCGGGCCCGCCGATCTCGCCGATCATGATGACGGCGTCGGTCTCCGGGTCGTCGTTGAACAGCTTCATGATGTCGATGTGCTTCAGGCCGTTGATCGGGTCGCCGCCGATGCCGACC
>CAXTDH010000600.1:0-2717 GCA_964242405.1 uncultured Rhizobacter sp.
GCTACGGCAAGCCGGAGCACAAGGAACAGTGGCTCGAGCCGCTGCTCGACGGCAAAATCCGCAGCGCCTTCGCGATGACCGAGCCGGCGGTTGCGTCGTCGGACGCCACCAACATCGCCTCGCGCATCGAGCGCGACGGCGACGACTACGTCATCAATGGCCGCAAGTGGTGGATCAGCGGCGCCGGTGATCCGCGCTGCCAGATCTACGTCTTCATGGGCAAGACCGACCCCGATGCGCCGCGCCATTCGCAGCAGTCGATGGTGCTGGTGCCCGCCAACACGCCGGGCATCGACGTGATGCGGCCGCTCACGGTCTTCGGTTATGACGACGCGCCGCACGGCCACATGGAGATCGACTTCAAGAATGTCCGCGTGCCGGCGAGCAACATCCTGCTCGGCGAGGGCCGCGGCTTCGAGATCGCCCAGGGCCGGCTCGGGCCAGGGCGCATCCACCACTGCATGCGCCTGATCGGCCTGGCCGAGCGCTCGCTCGAACTGATGTGCCGACGGGCGTCGTCGCGCATCGCCTTCGGCCGTTCGGTGGCCGAACAGGGCGTGACGCGCGAGCGGATCGCCGAGGCGCGTTGCCGCATCGACATGGCGCGCCTGCTGACGCTGAAAGCCGCCTGGATCATGGACGTCGCCGGCAACAAGGTCGCCAAGACCGAGATCGCGATGATCAAGGTGGTGGCGCCGACGATGGCGCTGCAGGTGATCGACTGGGCGATGCAGGCGCACGGCGGCGGTGGCGTGTGCGAGGATTTCCCGCTCGCTGGGTTCTATGCCGGCGCCCGCACGCTGCGCCTGGCGGACGGCCCGGACGAAGTCCACCGCAACGCGATCGCCAAGCTGGAGCTCGGCAAGTACGCCTGAGGCGGGCGCCGGGCCGCGTGCCGGGCAGCCGCATCGAGGCGCGAGCGCGGCCAAAGCCTCAGCGGCGCTTCCTCGGGTCCTGCTCTTCGTCCGGCTGGAGGCTTTGCCAGGTACTCGACGCGCCGGACAACCAACCGGCCGAGGTGTCGGTCACGCCCGCTGCCGCACGGATCGCCTGGGCGACGGCCGTCTCGAACAGGGCGATCGCCGCGCCGATCGTCTCCGGCGCCGGCCGGTCGAGTCGCAGCCGGAGGTAGGTGCGGCCGCGCAAGGTGATCAGCACCAGCGGCGGGTCGGCCTGCAACAGGCCGGATTCCGCCTCCTGCAGCAGCAGATCCGCGAGCGGCCCCTCGATCCAGGCCAGGCCGACCGCCGGTTGGCTCGAGACGGCACCGAAGCGCGCTCGAAAGCCTTTCAAGCCGCCGAGGTCGACCTTCGGCAGCATGACCAGCCAGCGCATCTCCTCGGGTGTCGCGTCGCCGATCTGCGTCTGCAGGTGGTCGGTGTACTGCTCGTAGGCCTGGCGCTCGAGCGAATCCATCAGCGGCGCCGAAAGCAGCAGCATCTGCTGGTCGGACGGCAGCTCGAGCTCCATCCGCGCCCGCAGTTCCCGGCCTTCGATGTAGCTGCGTTGCGACGGCCCCCACTCGATGCGCCACGGCCGATCTTCGAGCACGCCCTCTATCACGAAGCCCTCGCCGCGACGGGCACGACGAAAGACATGGCCACGCCGCTGCGCCCAGGCGGCGATGGCGCCCATGTCCGGGTCACCCTCCGACCGGGCGAAAAATCGTTTCAATGAACCGAGCATCGCGCGCCGGAAAGGCTAGAGTTCGCGGGCGGCACCGAAGGCGCGCCGCACGAGGAACCACATGAGCGGCGACACGAGCGTCAACACCGGGGCGGACGACAAAAGCATCCAAGTGTATTCGTGGCCCACGCCGAACGGGCACAAGGTCCACATCATGCTGGAGGAGTGCGGCCTGCCCTACCGGGTGCACCCCGTCGACATCGGCATCGGCGCTCAGTTCGAGCCCGCCTTCCTGGCCATCAGCCCGAACAACCGGATCCCGGCGATCGTCGACCCGGCCGGCCCGGACGGCGAGCCGATTTCGATCTTCGAATCGGGCGCCTGCCTGCTGTATCTGGCGGAGAAGGCCGGCCGGCTGATGCCCGACACCGCGCGCGGCAAGTACCAGGTGCTGCAGTGGCTGATGTTCCAGATGGCGGGCGTCGGGCCGATGCTCGGCCAGGCCCACCACTTCCGCATCTACGCGCCGGAGAAGATCGAGTATGCGATCGACCGCTACACCCGCGAGGCGAAGCGGCTCTACAGCGTGATGAACAAGCGCCTGGGCGAGAGCCGCTACATCGCCGGCGACGATTATTCGATCGCCGACATCGCGATCTTCCCGTGGCTGCGGTCGTGGCGGAACCAGGGCATCGACTGGGCCGATCACCCACGGCTCAAGGCCTGGTTCGACGCCATCGCCGAACGCCCGGCGGTGCAACGCGGCGTGGCCGTGCTCGCCGCCGAGCGCCGCCCTCTGCTCGACGACAAAGCGCGTGACGCGCTCTTCGGCGCCTTGCAGGACCGGCCACGCTGATTCCAGGGCGCCGCCGCGCGCCCTGGCAAGGAGTATCGAGTCATGACGAAGCAGCAGTTCCTGATAGCGGCGCTCGTCGCGGCCGCCTCGCTCGCCAGCGCCGCGGGCGCCGCTGCGGCCGGAGCGCCGATCGGCGAAGTCGACACCGTGTTCAAGCTGATCGGCCCCGACCACAAGATCGTCGTCGAGGCCTACGATGATCCGAAGGTCGCCGGCGTCACCTGTTATGTATCGC
>CAXTDH010000601.1:0-2717 GCA_964242405.1 uncultured Rhizobacter sp.
AGTGGCCCGTCGTCTCCCAGAGCCACTTGTCGAGGATCTGCGGCCCCTGCACTGCCCGGTAGCCGCAAGCGCGGTAGACCTGCCGCATGTACTGCTCGACCTGCTGCCAGATCGCCCAGCCCTTCGGGTGCCAGAAGACGAGCCCGGGCGCGGTTTCCTCCATGTGGAAAAGATCGAGCTCGCGGCCGAGCTTGCGGTGGTCGCGCTTCTCTGCCTCCTCGATGCGGCGGATGTAGTCGTCGAGCTGCTTGCGGTCGGCCCAGGCGGTGCCGTAGACGCGCTGCAACTGTTCGTTCTTCGCATCGCCGCGCCAGTAGGCGCCGGAGAGCCGGGTCAGCTTGAACGACTTCAAAAACCGGGTGTTGGGCACGTGTGGCCCGCGGCACATGTCGACGTACTCCTGGTGGTAGTAGAGGCCCATCGCCTCCTCGCCCACCATGTCGTCGATGAGGCGCAGCTTGTAGTCTTCACCCCGCGACTTGAACACCTCGATCACCTCGGCCCGCGGCGTAACCCGCTTGATCACGTCGTAATCGCGGGCGATGAGCTCGTGCATGCGGGCCTCGATGGCTGCCAGGTCTTCGGGCACGAAAGGCCGCTCGTAGGCGATGTCGTAGTAGAAGCCCTCATCGATGACCGGGCCGATCACCATCTGCGCCGTTGGGTAGAGCTGCTTGACCGCATGCCCGACCAGGTGCGCGCACGAGTGGCGGATGATCTCCAGGCCTTCGGGGTCCTTGGGTGTGATGATCTGCAGCGCGGCGTCATGGTCGATGCGGTCGCTGGCATCGACGAGCAGCCCGTCGACCTTCCCGGCGACCGTCACCTTGGCCAGACCAGGGCCGATGGAGGCGGCGACCTCGGCGACCGAGACTGGCCCTGGAAACTGGCGCCGCGAGCCATCGGGCAGTTGGATCGAAATCATGACGGTGCTTTCAGCAACGAAAAAGCGCGGATCGAGCCGCGCTTTTCCAGGAGAAACGAGAACGAGTCGAAGGTGTCAGGCCAAAGCGGGCGACAGCCGAACCTTCCGCCGGCGGGCCCGAGTTCGGGAAGCGGCCGGCGACGTCATCGAAGGCGTCTCGACGCGGGCCTTTGCCGAAACCCCGCGCCGTGCTGTCAGCAGTCGCATCGCCTTGATCACCGTGATCGTGGTCGGGCCGTAATTGTAGGGTAAGCGCGTGGGTAGGCGCCTAGATCGGCAGCAACGAGACGTTCGCCGTCCGCTCGATGAACCAGAGCACGCCGACCAGCATCGCCGCGAATGAGCCGCCACCGATCACCCAGGCCGCATAACGGGTGCGGCCGCGAAGCAGGAACAGCAGGCCGGTCGCGCTGCAGATTATCAGCAGCTGGCCGAGTTCGAGCCCGACATTGAATTGCAGCAGCGCCCATGCGAACGCCGACCGCGGCAGGTTCAATTCGCTGAGCACGCCGGCGAAGCCGAAGCCGTGGATCAGGCCGAAGAAGAAGGTGACGATGACTCGCCGCACCGGAAAGACAGGCCACACGTTGTCGAGTGCCGCCAGCACGATGGTGACCGCGATCGCCGGCTCGATGAACGCCGAGGGCAGCGAGACGATCTTCAATGCTGCCAGGCCGAGGGTGATCGAATGCGCGACCGTGAAGGCCGAGACGATGCCGACGACCGGCAGCACCGCCTGCGACAGCCGCTCGACCGGCCGCCAACCCTGCGGCGTCCGCCGCATCACCGACGGCAGCAGCAGGCAGAGCAGGAACAGCACGTGGTCGTATCCGGTCAGGATGTGGCGCACGCCCTCGCGGAGGAAGCCGCCGGGCGAGCTCATGGCGTCGTGGTCCGACGATCCCGCTGCAGCCTGGTGGCTCGAACCTGCCATCGCGCCACCCGCCGACGGCCCGCTCGGATCGAGCAGGTTCAGCACGCCCGCTTGCCCCGCGAGCTGGATCTTGGCGATGCCACGGTGCGTCGGGTCGACCTCACGGAACAGCGAATAGCCGATCGCCGGCACCTGGCTCAATCTGCAATCGGAGACGAGGAACAGGACGGCATAGGCGCCGTCGTTGCGGCGCTCCAGCGCCCGGTCTGACAGGCGCAGCTTGCAACCGGCGATCGACAGCCGCCCCAGTGCATACGTCTCGATCGCCGGCCAGCCGGCCTTGATTTCCGCCCAGGTCAACTTGCCGTCTTCGTCGGCGTCAAGGTCGATCGCGGCGTCGAGGTCGCGCAAGGCGATGTCCCAGCGCACGGTCAGCCCGGCCGCCGTCGCGTCGAGCTGCAGGTAGGAGTCGCTCGCCTTGTGCGCCGCCGCCGGCAGGGCCGTCATGCAGAAAATCGCCAGGCCGAGCAACAGATCAGCCACGCGCCTCATGTCAGCCGCTCCACGGCGCTTCGCACGAGCTGCGACGCAGAGGACGTCGGTGGGCTCACCCGGTTGTTCAACGCCGACTGCATGCCAATACCCACCCCGCTTTCTTGGGGCGACGCCGTGAACCTCATGTCAAAGCAGTGCCTGTACACGCACGTCCTTCAAGCCGATTTGCTGCATCAGCCGCCGCGCTTCGTCGATTGCGGACGGCTCGCCGCTGGCACGGGCGGCTTGGGCGAGGACCAGGAGGTCGAGCGGCTCGCGCTGCTGCGCCACGTTGCCGCGGGCGCGCTCCAGCGCCAGGCGCGGCTGGCGCTCCACCGCCAGTGCGAACATCGCCTGCTCCCGGCCATGAAAAACCTTGGCATC
>CAXTDH010000602.1:0-2714 GCA_964242405.1 uncultured Rhizobacter sp.
GTGGACACCCGCGCGCAAGGCAGAAGCACTGATGACACCACCGGTCCCCTCTCCTACCGCCTGTTTGCCGATGACCTGCGGCAGCTGCTCGACTCGCTGCACCTGCACCAGGTGAACGTGCTGGGCTGGAGCGACGGCGGCAACACCGCCCTGGAAATGGCCATTCATTACCCTGGCTACCTGCGCCGCATCGTCGAGTCGGTGAACCGGATCGGCGCCGACATGGTGGCCGTCACCGGCGACCTGGTCGACGGCAGTGTGCCGGAGCTTTCGGCACAGGTCGGCCCGCTCGCCGGCCTGGCGTCGCGCCACGGCACCTTCTTCGTCACCGGCAACCACGAGTACTACTCCGGCGCGCCTTCCTGGGTGCGCGAGCTGCGCCGCATCGGCCTGAAGGTGCTGCTGAACGAGCATGTGGTGCTGCGCCACGACGGCGCTTCGCTGGTCGTTGCCGGCGTCACCGATTTCGGCGCCCACCACTTCGATCCGGCCCAGCGCAGCGACCCGGGCGCCGCGATGGCGGGCGCGCCGGCCGATACGACGAGTGTGCTGCTGGCGCACCAGCCGCGCAGCGCCGAAGCGGCCGAACAGGCCGGCTTCGACCTGCAGCTCTCCGGCCACACCCATGGCGGCCAGTTCTGGCCCTGGGTGCACTTCGTGCGGCTGCAGCAGCCGTTCACCGCCGGCCTGCACCGGCTGCGCCGCCTCTGGGTCTACACCAGCCGGGGAACCGGTTACTGGGGGCCACCCAGCCGCTTCGGCGCACCGTCCGAGATCACCCGCCTGCGCCTCGTGCCCATGCCGGCCTGACCTCGTACCGATGCCGGCCTGCGTCTGGTGCCGCTGCCAGCCCGACCCAGTGCCCATGCCGGCCTGAGCGTCCGCCGGCCTCTGGCGGCGACTTACAATCGACCGGTTTTGCCCTGGGCACTCGCCTGCGGCACGGTCGACTCAATCCAGGATCCGCCCCGTGTTCATTTCCGAAGCTTTCGCGCAAGCCGCCCCGGCGGCCTCTTCCGGGCCGGGTGGCTTCGATCCGATGCAGCTGGTGCTGTTCGGCGGCATGTTCGCGGTGCTGTACTTCGTCATGATCCGGCCGCAGATGAAGCGGCAGAAGGAAGCCAAGGCGATGACCGATTCGCTCGCCAAGGGCGACGAGGTGGTCATGGCGAGCGGCATCCTGGGCAGGATCACCAAGATCGGCGAGACCTATCTGTCGGTCGAGATCGCGAGCGGCGACGAGGTGCAGGCGCAGCGCGCGACTGTCGTCCAGGTGTTGCCCAAGGGCACGGTCAAGTAGCAGCATCGCCCCGGCCGTCGGTTGCCGGCTGGCCGCCACCGGCCGCCACCGGTCGAGAGGAACAAGCGATGAATCGTTACCCTGCCTGGAAATACGCGCTGCTGGTCGTGGCGCTGCTGGTCGGCCTGGTCTACACCCTGCCCAACCTGTTCGGCGAGGCGCCGGCGGTGCAGGTGAGCTCTGCCAAGTCGACGATCAAGGTCGAGCCGGCCACTCAGGCGCGCATCGAGTCGTTGCTGCGCGCGGCCCAGCTCGCGCCGGACGACATTCGCTTCGAGAACAACTCGGTCAAGGCCCGCTTCGCCGATCTCGACAGCCAGCGCCTGGCCCGTGAGGCGCTGGCCACCGGGCTCAACACCGACCCGACCGACCCGGGCTACATCGTCGCCCTGAACCTCGTTTCCCGGTCGCCGCGCTGGCTCACGTCGTTGCATGCCCTGCCGATGTACCTGGGGCTGGACCTGCGCGGCGGCGTCTACTTCCTGATGCAGGTCGACATGAAATCGACGCTCGCGAAGCGGCTCGACGGCACCGCCAACGACGCCCGCACCCTGCTGCGCGACAGAGGTGTCCGCCACGCCGGCATCGCCCGCGACGGCGAGGCCATCGCCATCCGATTCCGCGACGCCGACACCCTCGCGGCAGCCCGCAAGCTGCTCGGCGACCAGTTGCCCGATCTCGCCTGGGCCGACGCGCCCGACGGCAGCGACTTCCGCCTGCTCGGCAACCTGAAGCCCGATGCCGCGTCCCGGATCCGGGAAAGCGCGATCACCCAGAACATCACCACCTTGCACAACCGCGTCAACGAGCTCGGCGTCTCGGAGCCGGTGATCCAGCAGCAGGGCGCCGACCGGATCGTCGTGCAGCTGCCTGGCGTGCAGGACACCGCCCGCGCCAAGGACATCATCGGCCGCACGGCGACGCTCGAAGTCCGCATGGTCGAGGCGCAGCTCAACCCGGACGTGCGCGACTACAGCCCGACGAAGATCGAGGAAGCGCAGCGCGGCATCGTGCCGATCGGCACAGAGCTCATCGTCTCCAACCGCGACGGCCGGCCGGAGCCGCTGCTGCTCAACAAGACGGTCGTCTTCACCGGCGAGAACCTGTCCGGCGCCGACGCCGCCTTCGACTCGCAGGGCTCGGGCTCGGTGGTGCGCGTCAGCCTCGACGCCAAGGGTGGCGCGGCGATGAAGGCCGTGACGCGCGACGGCATCCACCGGCGCATGGCGGTGCTGCTGATCGAGAAGGGCAGGCCCGAGGTGCTGACCGCGCCGACCATCCAGGCCGAGCTCAGCAACGTCTTCACCATCTCCGGCATGCGCACGCCACAGGAAGCGAACGACACGGCGCTCCTGATGCGCGCCGGCTCGCTGGCCGCGCCGATGGACATCATCGAGGAGCGCACCATCGGCCC
>CAXTDH010000603.1:0-2708 GCA_964242405.1 uncultured Rhizobacter sp.
CCGCTGCGGGAGCGGGCATCGACCAGCAGCAGCTGCCCGGCCGGTACCTCCGCCGCGGGCCGCACGGCCAGCGCCTCGAGCAGCACGGCCACCTTCGCGCCGGACGCGAGGTCGGCACCCGGCGTCGGCCCCATCCGGCGCAGCGCGTCGATCAGCGGCAGCCGGCCGACCGACGCCACGTGCTCCGCGACCGAGCGAACCAGCTGCGGATGCGAAACCGACGGCATCGGCACCACGGCCACCGGCCTGGCACCCCAGCTGCGCCGCCAGCGGCCGAGCACGCCGACCACGCCGTCCAGCACCTGGCGGGGAGCGGGCCCGTCCGGGGCGGAAAACAGCGGCAGCAGCCATTCGGACCAGCCGGGATCGTCGGCAAACGCCAGGGCGCGACCCTCGCTGCAGCCGATGATCCGTCCCTTGCGGCCGTTGCCGGCTGCGCCGGTCGGCCAGAGCTTGCGCGGCTCGATGACGACATCCTGACCTCGCGCAAACACGCGGGCCGCCTCGACGCGCGCCTCGCCGGGGCGCGCACCCGGGCCGGGAAGCCGGCCGGTGCAGACGCTGCAACGCCCGCAATCGCTGGGCTCCGGGTCGTCGAGCGCGTCCTGCAGGAAGCGCATCAGGCAACCGCGCCCCGCGGCGAACGCGCGCATCAGGCCGGCCTCGCGCTCGCGCACCTGCGCCAGGGCACGCCAGCGCTCGGCGTCGAAGACCCACGGCGTGCCGGTGAGCGCCCAGGCCGTGCCGTCGCGCTTCACCACGTCTTCCACGGCCAGGATCTTCAAGAGGCCCTCGAGTCGCCCGCGCCGGAGGGTGGTGGCGTTCTCCAGCTCGGCCAGGGTTTGAGGCTTGTGCGTCAGGGCGTCGATGATCTTCGCCACGCGCGGTTCGTCGGGCATGCCTGCGGTCGCGAAGTAGGCCCAGATCTGCTCGTCGGTCTCGGCGGGCAGCAGCACGGCGATGGCTTCGTCGAGCGCCCGGCCGGCCCGACCGACCTGTTGGTAGTAGGCCACCGGCGATGCCGGCGAGCCGACGTGGATGCAGAACGCGAGGTCGGGCTTGTCGTAGCCCATGCCGAGTGCCGAAGTCGCAACCACCGCCTTCAGTGCGTTGCGGCGCAAGGCGTCTTCCAGATTCAGGCGAACCGTCGTGTCCAGGCCGCCGTGATAGGCCGCGACCTCGAAGCCGCAGGAGCGGAGAAAGCCGGCCAGCCGTTCGGTCTCCGCGACCGTCAGGGCGTAGACGATCCCGGAGCCCGCGAACGCGTCCAGCGCATCGCCGACCCAGGCATAGCGTTCCAGCGAAGTCAATCCGGGGACGACCGCCAAGCGCAGCGACGAACGCGCCAGCGAGCCGCGAAAGGTCAGAGTCTGCGGGCCGAGCTGGCGGGCGATGTCGAGCGTGACGCGGCGATTGGCGGTCGCGGTCGTGGCCAGCACCGGCGTGCCGGCACCGATGCCCAGCAGCGTCTTCGCCAGGCGCTGGTAGTCGGGGCGGAAGTCGAAGCCCCAGTCCGAGATGCAGTGCGCCTCGTCGATCACCACCAGCCCGGTCGCGGCGAGCAGCCCGGGCAGGCGCCGTGCAAAGCCGGGGTTGCCGAGCCGTTCGGGCGAAACCAGCAGCAGGTCGACTCGGTCGCCGGTGATGTCGTCGAAGACGGCGTCCCAGTCGTCGAGGTTGGTCGAGTTGACGGTGGCCGCTCGAAGGCCGGCCTTCGTCGCAGCGCTGACCTGGTCGCGCATCAGCGCCAGCAAGGGCGAGACGATCAGCGTCGGCCCCTTGCCCGCAGCGCGCAAGGCTGAAGTCGCAGCCCAGTAGACTGCCGACTTGCCCCACCCGGTCGCCTGGACGACGAGCACCCGGGCCCGCTGCTCGACCAGCGCCGCGACCGCTGCGGTCTGGTCCGCTCGCGGTTTCGCCGCCGGCCCGGCCATCGCGGCGAGAACCCGGCGCAGGTGGGTGTCGGCGGTGCCCGCCGCGGAACCGGGGGTCAGGTCGCTGCTTTGCAGTGGTGTTGTCGAAGCTGCATCCACTCGATCGGTTCTTGCCGTCCGGAAACCTGCTTTCGCACGTCAAGACTGTAGCGGGACATTGCCCGAGTTGTCCTGGAAGCCCGGCAATCCGTCGGAAGCAGGTGTGACGAGGCAGGAGCGCGCAGTGAGCAGATCGCGCGAACCACCGGATGCAGACGCGCAGGATGCTGACGAGCTTCGTGTGCAGTCGTCAGGCCGGAAGTAGTACGTCTTGTTTGGGAGGGGTAGCGTACCGAAGCGCTCTCAGGCCGCGGCCATGATTCGGAATCCAGTCGCCTTCACCACCGGTCTGACATGCGTCTTGTCGCGCTGGAGATCCACCAGCCCGTAGCGCGACATCGTCTTCAACGTGCGCGACAGGTTGCCAGGCTGCCGCCCCGTGGTCTTGGCCAGCACGGCCAGGGAGTCTGGGTTGGTCTCCCTGATGACCTTGAGCAGCGCGCGATTCCGATCGCTCAGAACCTCGGCCACGGACTTCATGGAAGTAAACCAGATCTTGGGCTCTCCCGGCCTGGGCTTGTACTCGCCCTTGGCGATGGCGATCGTTCGGGCCCGGATTTGTTCCTGGGACAGGATGCCGATGACGATGGTCTTCATTGCTGTGCTTCCTTGATCACACGATCCACCTCGGCGAAGAAGTCCTCCAGCAGCCGCTGCGCCGACTCGAATGCGTAG
>CAXTDH010000604.1:0-2688 GCA_964242405.1 uncultured Rhizobacter sp.
CCACAGCAGAAAAGGGGAGACAAACCATGCAAACGCCGCCCACCTCACGACGACACCGCCGCGCCGCCCGCGACTTCCGGCGCGGCGCCCTCGCGCTCGCCGCTGCCCTCGCAGCCGGTGCCGGGCACGGCGCCGAAATCGACATCGGCAACCCCGACTGGGCGCTGCGCTGGGACAACACCGTCAAGGCGAGCGCCGCCTACCGCGTCAAGAAGGCCGACCCGGCGCTGACCGACTCCTTCAACGCCCAGCACGGCCCGCAGGCGATCAACTTCAATGCCGGCGACCAGAACTTCCAGAAGCGCGGCTTCATCTCCGAACGGCTCGACCTGCTGTCGGAGTTCGATGCCGTGTACCGGCGCGACAGCGGCCTGCGCATCAGCGCCGCCGGCTGGTACGACGCCGCCTACCACCGCCACACCGACGCCCCGAACGACCCGGTCAACGGCCAGACGCCCTACAACGAATTCCCGAGCTACACGCGGAAGATCGCCGGCAACAAGGTCGATCTGCTCGACGCCTTCGTCTTCGGCAGCGCGAGCCTCGGCAACGCCGGCAAGGTCACCGGCCGGCTCGGCCAGCACACCATCCTGTACGGCGAGAGCCTTTTCTTCGGCGACAACGGCGTCGCCGCGGCGCAGGGTCCGGTCGACATCCAGAAGCTGCTGTCGTCGCCGAACGCGCAGTTCAAGGAAGTCGCCCGGCCGGTGCCGCAGCTCTCGGCGCAGTGGCAGATCAAGCCGGCGCTGAGCCTCGCCGGCTACGTGCACTTCAAGTGGCAATCGAGCCGGGTGCCGCCGGCCGGCAGCTATTTCTCGTCGGCCAACATCCCGTGGGACGCGACCGGGCCGGAATTCGTCAGCATCCCGCTCTCGGTGCCCGGCATCGGCGGCAACTACGTCCTGCAGCCGGGCGGCGACGTGCGCCCCGGCAAAGGCGGCAACTACGGCCTGCAGTTGAAGTGGCGCGTCGACGAGACCGATCTCGGCTTCTTCTACGCGAAATACAACGACACTTTCGGCCAGCTCTACGGCCGGCTGAACCCGGGCGCGCCGACCACCGACAGCCGCTGGTTCTACGTCTTCGGCCGCGACATCAAGGTCTACGGGCTGAGTGCCTCGCGCTCGATCGGCGAGTTCAACGTCTCGGCCGAAGCCTCGATCCGCAGCCACATGGACCTGAACGTCAACAACGCGATCTACTTCGGCCCGTCCGCGGTGCCGCTGCCGGCGCTGCCGACCGGCCGCACCGCGCACGTCAACGTCTCGGCGCTGGCGAGCTTCGGCCCGAGCTTCATCGCCCGCGAAAGCGCGATCGTCGCCGAGGTGGCGTGGAACCGGGTGCTCAGCCAGGACGACCCGAACGGCGTGATCGACGCCGGCCGCACGCGCGACGCGAGCATCGCCCAGTTCATCTTCACGCCGACCTACCGGCAGGCGCTGAGCGGCCTGGACCTGGCGGTGCCGATCGGCATGCGCTACACGCTCGACGGCCGCTCGAGCGTCACCGGCTGGGGCCCGAGGAAGACCGGCAACCTGAACGTCGGCCTGGAGGGCAACTACCTGAACGTCTGGCAGGTGGCCCTCAACTACACCCACTACATCGGCGCGGGCGTGCCGTTCAACGACTACAGCGCCGCCCGCTTCGGCGGCGGCAACGTGCTAGCCGACCGCGACTACGTCTCGCTGAGCGTCCGGCGCACGTTTTGAACTCCCTCTGCAAAGGAAAGCCCATGAAGCACATCGCAAACCTGGCTGCCGTCACCGGGCTCCTGCTCGGCGCCACGGCGCTCCCGGCCGCGGCCGGCGTCAGCGCCGAAGAAGCGGCGACGCTGAAGACGACGCTCACCCCCCTCGGTGCCGAGCGCGCCGCCAACAAGGACGGCAGCATCCCGGCCTGGACCGGCGGCATGACGACGCCGATCGCCGGCGACAAACCGGGCGGCCGGCGCGGCGACCCGTTCAAGGACGAGAAGCCGACCCTGTCGATCACGGGCAAGAACGCCGACCAGTACGCCGAGCGTCTGACCGACGGCGTCAAGGCGCTGCTGAAGAAGTACCCGGAGTACCGCGTCGACGTCTACCCGACGCACCGCACCGCCGCGGCGCCGCAGTGGGTGTACGACAACACGGCCAAGAACGCGACCCGGGCCAGCCTTTCGGCCGACGGCTCGAAGATCGAGGGCGCCTACGGCGGCGTTCCGTTTCCGATTCCGAAGACCGGTGTCGAGGCGATGTGGAACCACAAGCTGCAATACCAGGGCGAGGCGTCGGCGCTCAACGTCGTCAGCTTCTTCGGCCTCGCCGACGGCAAGGTGATCAAGGGCGCGCAGGCGTACAACAACGTCCTCAACCCCTACTTCTTCAAGGAAGGGTCGGTCGAGACCTTCAAGGGCGTCTCGACCATGCTGCGCGTCTGGATCACCGGCCCGGCGCACAAGGCGGGTGAGGAGTTCCTCGTCTACGACTCGATCAACCAGCCGCACCAGGCGTGGCAGTACCTGACCGGCCAGCGCCGCGTCCGCAAGGCTCCCTCGCTGTGCTGCGACGCGCCCGAGGAAGTCAATTCTGGCATCGACTACTGGGACGAGGCCTTCGGCTTTTGGGGCGACCTCGACAAGTACGACTGGAAGCTCGTCGGCAAGAAGGAGATGTACATCCCCTACAACGGCAACAAGCTCTTCGCGAA
>CAXTDH010000605.1:0-2685 GCA_964242405.1 uncultured Rhizobacter sp.
GTCTACGTGTTCACGCCGCGTTCGAAGATCCTGGCGCTGCCGAAAGGCGCGACGCCGGTCGACTTCGCCTACGCCATCCACTCCGACGTGGGAGACCACTGCGTCGCGGCCAAGGTCAACGGCGAGCCGGTGGCGCTGCGCACCGAGCTGCGCAGCGGCGACGTCGTCGAGATCATCGGCGCCTCCGGTGCCCGGCCGAACCCCGCCTGGCTGAACTTCGTTCGCACCGGGCGGGCGCGGTCGAAGATCCGCCACTACCTGAAGAACATGGAGCAGGAGGAGTCGCAGGAACTGGGCCGCAAGATGCTCGGCCAGGCGCTGCGCGCCGAGGGCCTGCCGCTGCCGGGCGACGACCCGGCCGATGCCAGCCTGTGGCACCAGGTGACGCGCTGGAGCGGTAACCGCAGCCGCGAAGAACTCCTCGTCGACATCGGCGTCGGCCGCAAGATCGCCATCATCGTCGCCAAGCGCATGGCCGGGCTGATGGCCGAGCTCGGTACCCGACCAGATGCACTGACCTTGACGATGGGCCGCTATGCCGTCGACGACCCGGCGCCGTCGCAGGGCGTGGTGGTGATCGACGGCAGCGAGGGCGCGTCGGTGCAGCTCGCGCCCTGCTGCCGACCGATCCCTGGCGACGACCTCGTCGGCTACCTCGGCCGAGGCGAGGGCCTGGCCGTCCACACGGCCGACTGCAGCTCGGCCAAGCGGCTCTTCGAACGCGACAGCGAGCACTGGATGAGCGTCGAGTGGGCGGAGCTGCCGTCGCGGTCGTTCGAAACCGGTGTCGGCCTGCTGGTGACGAACGGCAAGGGCGTGCTGGCCCAGGTGGCTCAGGCGGTGAGCGAGGCAGAGGCCGATATCAGCCACATCGACATGGGCAACGATCCGGTGGCCGAGACGGTCGAGTTGCGCCTGCTGCTCAGCGTGCGTGACCGGCTGCACCTGGCCGATGTGATGCGGGCGATGAAGCGGGCGCCCAGCGTGCTGCGGGTGACGCGCGTCAAGCCGTGACGCTCAATTGCGGGTCGGCGCCGGGTAATGCACGGCCAGAACCTCGATCCGCTCGACACCGCCGGGCGTCGTCAACACCACCTCGTCGCCGACCCGGGACTTCAACAGCGCCCGCGCGATCGGCGAGACCCAGCTGATCTCGCCGCGCAGGTTGTCGGTTTCGTCGATGCCCTTGATAGTGACCGTGCGCTCCTCGTCACGCTGGTTCACGTAGGTCACCGTCGCGCCGAAAAAGATCTGGTCGCCACCGTGGTGCAGCGACGGGTCGGCCACCTCGGCGATGTCGAGCCGCCGGGTCAGGAAGCGGATCCGCCGGTCGATCTCGCGCAGCCGCTTCTTGCCATACAGGTAGTCGCCGTTTTCCGAGCGATCGCCGTTCTTGGCGGCCCAGGAGACGATTTCGACGACCTTCGGCCGCTCGTCGTCCAGCAGCGACAGCAACTCGTCGCGCAGGGCGGCGTAGCCTGCCGGCGTCAGGTAGTTCTTCGTGCCGGCCGGCAAGGCGACCGCGGGCACCTCGTCGTCGTCATCGTCAGCACCGGAATCGGGTTCGCGGGTGAAAGCTTTGCTCATGACGCTCATTTTCGTTGCATCGACCAGCCTTCGGCGCCCGCGGGCAACCGGCAACGCCCTGGCCGCGAATCCCCTAAAATACCTGTATGCAAGCCCAGCGATCCATTCGTTGCCGACCGTTGCGGCTTGACCAGCTTCGTCGCGGGCCATGTGGTCGGCCCCGTCGTCGGTCGCGCTGCCCGTTGCGGGCCTGAGCCATGGATATCCACCAGAAGCTCGCCCTGCTCGCCGACGCCGCGAAATACGACGCCTCCTGTGCGTCCAGCGGCACGACGAAGCGTGATTCGGTCGGCGGCCGCGGCATCGGCTCGACCGAAGGCTCGGGCATCTGTCACAGCTATGCACCGGACGGCCGCTGCATCTCGCTGCTGAAGATCCTGATGACCAATTACTGCCTGTACGACTGCCTCTATTGCGTTAACCGGGTCACGAGCAATGTGCCGCGCGCCCGGTTCACCGTCGACGAAGTGGTGCAGCTGACGCTCGACTTCTACCGGCGCAACTGCATCGAGGGCCTGTTCCTCAGCTCCGGCATCATCCGCAGCCCCGATTACACGATGGAGCAGGTGGTCGAGGTGGCACGGGTGCTGCGCGAGGATCATGACTTTCGTGGCTATATCCACTTGAAGACGATTCCGGAGGCCAGCCCCGAATTGCTGGCCCGTGCCGGCCGTTATGCCGATCGCCTGAGCATCAACATCGAGTTGCCGACCGTCGAGGGCCTGGCGGCACTGGCGCCCGAGAAGGACGGGCAGGCGATCCGGCGCTCGATGGCACGGCTTCGCATCCACATCGACGACGCCAAGGAGGCACGCAAACCCGCGGCCGCCCGTTCGCAAGCGGCGCTGCCGCCCCGGCCAGCAGCGGCGCCGGTGTTCGCGCCCGCCGGGCAAAGCACGCAGATGATCGTCGGCGCCGATACGGCCGATGACCGCAGCATCCTGACCACGAGCGCGACGCTCTACGGCTCCTACGGGCTGCGGCGCGTCTACTACTCGGCCTTCAGCCCGATCCCGGACGCGCCACGTTCGCTGCCGTCGAAGCCGGCGCCGCTGGTCCGCGAGCACCGGCTGTACCAAGCCGACTGGCTGATGCGCT
>CAXTDH010000606.1:0-2679 GCA_964242405.1 uncultured Rhizobacter sp.
GTGCTCGGGTCGGGCCTCAGGTGCATGTCCCGATCGGTCGGGTGGATGACGTCGTAGTAGGGGCCGTCCTTCGGGAAGTTGCCGGTCACGCCGATCGCGACGATCGCCTCCGGCAGGCGCATGCCCCGGTCCTCGGTGAATTTCTCGCGCGGCAGGATCTTGCCGCGGGCCACGCCCGTCAGGTCGGGCACCAGGCATTCGACTTCGGTGACGAGGCGGTCGTCGAACCAGTTCTCCATGTCGGAGAAGGTGAACTCACTTTTGTCGGGCATGGTCACAACCTGATGTCTTGCATGCCGGGAAGGGCGGGGGTCGGTGAGGGGTGAGATGTAGCGGCGGAACGGTCGGCCGGTGGTCGTGCCGTGCGCCGGGCCGTCGAGCGTGGGCGAACGCAGTGCGAGCGCCGCCGACGGGCTGTCGGTCACATGCGGCGTCGTGAGCGATAGGCGCCGCAGGCTGCACCGAAGGCGCGCAGCAAGCGCATGGAGGCCGGCGTTTCGGCTGCCAGCCATTCCGGGTGCCATTGCACGCAAAGATTGAAGCCGACGCCGTCGGCCAGGGAAAACGCTTCGACCAGGCCGTCCGGCGCCCGGGCTTCGACGCGCAGCCCCGGCGCGAGTTGCCGAACGCCCTGGCCGTGCAAGGAGTTGACGCGCAGGTGCGTCTCGCCAAGGATGTCGGCGAGGACGCCGCCCGGCTCGACGATCACGTCATGGGCATCGTGAGCGTATTGGGCGCCGACGTCGAGCGAGCCATCGGCGCGATGGTCTTGGTGCTCGGGAACCGTCTGCACCGCTTGATGGAGCGACCCGCCGAGCGCCACGTTCGCTTCCTGCAGACCCCTGCAGATGGCGAACAAGGGCAGGCCACGGGCCAGCGCCTTCGGTATCAGCGGCAGCGTCCAGGCATCGCGCTCCGGGTCGAGCGGCAACGAGGGGTCGAGCACCTCTTCGCCGAAGTGGTTCGGGTGCACGTTCGACACCGAGCCGGTCAGCAGGATGCCATCCGCCAGGTCGAGCAGCGCGTCGAGCTCGCCGGCCTCGGCCGTCGGCACGATCAGCGGCTGCCCACCGGCCAGGCGAACCGCGTCGACGTACTTCTTGCCGACGACGTGGAACGGGTGGTTGCCGAGGCGCCGGTTGCACGCCGGCACCAGGACGATCGGCCGCGAGGTCGCGGATCCAGCCGGCTCCGAGCGGTGGGCGCTGCTCACGGTAATCGGTGGGTCCGGGGCGGTCAGCGCTGGGTCTTGAGCACGTCGGCGATCGTGCTGACCAGCTGGTCAATGTGGCCGCTCTCGACGATCAGCGGTGGCGAGAGCGCGATCGTGTCGCCGGTCGTGCGGACCAGGATGCCGCGTTCCCAGCAGGCCAGGAAGACATCGAACGCCCGTTTCGACGGTTGACCCGGGATGGGCTCCAGCTCCACGCCGCCGACCAGGCCGATGTTGCGCACGTCCAGCACGCCGGGCACGCCCTTGAGCGAATGCAGCGCGTCCCCGAACACCGGCGCCATGGTCGCGGCCCGGGTCAGCAAGCCCTCCTCGTGGTAGGTGTCGAGCGTGCCGAGCGCGGCGGCGCAGGCGAGCGGATGGGCGGAGTAGGTATAGCCGTGCGGGAACTCGATCAGGTGCTCCGGCCCCGTCATGAACGCATCGTGGATCGCCGAGGTCGCGAACACGGCGCCCATCGGCACGGCGCCGTTGGTGAGGCCCTTGGCGACGGTCATCAAGTCCGGCTTGACGTCGAAATGAGTCGCGGCGAAAGGCGAGCCGAGACGGCCGAAGCCGGTGATGACCTCGTCGAAGATCAGCAGGATGCCGTGCTTGTCGCAGATCGACCGCAGGCGCTGCAAGTAGCCCTTGGGCGGTAGCAGCACACCGGTCGAACCGGCGACCGGCTCGACGATGACCGCGGCGATGGTCGAGGCATCGTGCAGGGCGACCAGCCGCTCCAGGTCGTCGGCCAGTTCGGCGCCGTGCTCCGGCAAATCGCGCGACCAGGCGTTGCGCGCCAGGTCGTGGGTGTGGCGGAGATGATCGGCGCCCGGCAACAGGGGGCCGAACAGCTTGCGGTTGCCGACGATGCCACCGACGGTGATGCCGCCGTAATTGACGCCGTGATAGCCGCGCTCCCGGCCGATCAGCCGGGTACGACCGCCTTCGCCCCGGGCCCGGTGATAGCCGATCGCCATCTTCAGCGCCGTCTCGACCGCCTCCGACCCGGAGTTCGTGAAGAAGACCTTGTCGAGCCCCGCCGGTGTCAATTCGATCAGCCGCTCGGCGAGCTCGAAGGACTTCGGGTGGCCCAGGTTGAAGCCGGTCGCGAAATCCATCTCCGCAGCCTGCTCGGCAATCGCCTGGGTGATCCGTGGCCGGCCATGCCCGGCGTTGACGCACCACAGGCCGGCGATGCCGTCCAGGATCTGGCGGCCCTCGGGCGTCCAGTAGTACATGCCCGATGCTTTGGCGAGCAGCCGGGGCGCGCTCTTGAACTGCCGGTTGGCCGTGAACGGCATCCAGTGCGCGTCCATCTTCAGCGCCGGCGCGGGCGGGTTGGAGGTCGGCACCATCGACGGCAGCGTGGCGGGGTCGTCTTTGTACATGGGAGAGCTCCTGGAGGCGGTTTCTGAACCAGCGACCCGAACAGCGGTCTTGCGGCAAAACACACGACGGGTGCC
>CAXTDH010000607.1:0-2674 GCA_964242405.1 uncultured Rhizobacter sp.
GCGCCGGGCCGGTCGACCGACCGGCGACGCACGGCCGGGCCGGGCCGGTGCCGCGCTGGCGGCGGCTCCGTACCGGTTGCTGACCGCGGCGTTCGTGCGCATTCGATGTTGACCCTGTCGTTGGTTGCCGATCCGTATTGCCGCTAGGCTACGGAGTCGCCATCCTTCGGAAAAGGCGTTTCGATGGATACGGGCTATCGGTCCCCGCACTAGTTTTCGGGTTAACCCGCGATGCGCTGCCCGCCACGACCGCGCACCGCGACCCCATGCGCTTCAACAAACTCGATCTCAACCTGCTCGTCGCGCTCGACGCCCTGCTGACCGAAGCGAGCATCAGCCGCGCGGCCCTGCGCCAGCACATGAGCCAGTCGGCGATGAGCGGTGCGCTCGCCCGGCTGCGCGACTATTTCGACGATCCGCTCCTGGTGCAGGTCGGCCGGCGCATGGAGCTCACGCCACGCGCCCAGGTGCTGCGCGATGCGGTGCACGACGTGCTCGCCCGGGTCGACACGACGATCGCCGCCCAGCCCGAGTTCACGCCGTCGACCTCCGACCGCGAGTTCCGCATCCTCGCCTCCGACTACACGCTGGCGACCCTGGCACCGCACCTCCTCGCCCTCGCCCATACGCAGTCACGGAGCCTGCGCTTCAGGTGGCTGCCGCAGGCCGAAGAGCCGCAGCGGGTGCTAGAGCGCGGCGACGCCGACATGGTCGTGCTGCCGCGCGACTACTGCTCGCCGGACCATCCGGTCGAGGCGCTCTGGCAGGAGGACTTCTGCTGCGTCGTCTGGAACGGCAGTGCCCATGCGCGCCGGCCGCTGACCTTCGAACGCTATGCCGAGGCCGGCCATGTCGTCATGCAGCCGCCCGAGAGCTCACCGAGCTTCGAGTCGTGGTTCCTGCAGCGCTTCGGCGTGTCGCGGCGCATCGAGGTCACGACCTACGGCTTTGCCACGGTGCCGGCGCTCGTCGTCGCTACCGAGCGCATCGCGACCGTCCACGGCCGGCTGGCGCGGCTCGCGCAGCGGACGCTGCCGGTGACGCTGCTCGCGCCGCCGATGGCAATGCCGATGATGGAGCAGTCGCTGCACTGGCACAAGTACCGCACCCAGGACCCGGGGCTCGTCTGGCTGCGCCGGATGATGCACGGCGCGGTCGAACGCATGGACGAGGCCGCGCGGGCCCACGCGGCGGTGCCGGCGGCTTGAGGCGGTGCGAGGCCGTGCGAGGCGGTGCGACGCCTTGAGAGGCGGTGCGAGGCGCTGCGAGTCCTTGCGAGCTGGTGCCAGTCCGTGCGAGTCCGTGCAAATCCTCGCGAGCCGGTGCGAGTGCGTGAGGCCCGGTGCCCCGACCGGACGCCCGCTGCTCGATCGGCGATGATCATGCGTCGCGCCGCTGCGCAGGGCTGCCATCACCGGGCCGCATCATCGCCATCTTCCTGCTCCGGCGCTTGGGCGCCTTCATCGTCACGCTGGCCGCCGCTTCGGCCCTGATCTTCGTCGCCCTCGACGTGTTGCCGGGCAGCGCCGCCGAGGTGATGCTGGGCGCGAGCGCCGACCCCGAGGCGGTGCGGGCGCTCGCGGCGCGCCTCGGCCTCGACCAGCCGCCGCTCGCCCGCTACGGCCGCTGGCTGGCCGGCCTGGCCCGTGGCGACATGGGCACCAGCGTCTCCTACGACACGCCGGTGGCGCAGCTGATCCGCGAGCGCGTCGTCGTCACCGCACCGCTCGCCGTGCTGGCCATGGCCCTGACGGTGGTGGCGGCGCTCGGCTTCGGCCTCTACGCCGCCTCGCACCATGGCCGGCCGGGCGACCTGGCCGTGATGGCCGCGAGCCAGGTCGGCATCGCCATCCCGAACTTCTGGTTCGCGATCCTCCTCGTCTTCGTGTTCGCGGTGCAGTGGCACTGGTTTCCGGCCGGCGGCTTTCCCGGCTGGGCCGCGACCGACGGCGGCGGCATCGGCCCGGCGCTGCACGCCCTGGTGCTGCCGGCGGTGGCGCTCGCCGTGGTGCAGGCGGCGATCCTCGCCCGCATCACCCGCTCGGCGGTGCTCGACGTGCTGCGCGAGGATTTCGTCCGCACCGCCCGGGCCAAGGGCGTGTCGCGGCGGGCGGTGCTCTGGCGCCACGTGCTGCGCAACGCCTTCGCGCCGGTGCTGACGGTGATGGGGCTGCAGTTCGCCAACCTGCTGACCGGCACCATCGTCGTCGAGAACGTGTTCTCGCTGCCGGGCCTCGGCCGGCTGATCTTCCAGGCGATCGCCAACCGGGACGTGATCGTCGTGCAGAACGTGGTGATGCTGCTCGCCGCGGCGGTGATCGTCATCAACTTCGTGGTCGACGTGCTGTATGCAGTGATCGACCCTCGGCTGAGGGCGAGGACGTGACGGCCCCCCGAGCCGCCGCGCCGGGGCGCCCCGAGCAAGGCGCGCCGCCGGCACGAAGCCGGTTCGGCGCATCCGACGACACGGCGGCCTTCATCCGCCGCGCCCTGCGCCACCGCGGCTTCGCGATCGGCGGCCTGCTGGTGGCGCTGCTGATCGGCGTCGCGCTGCTTTCCTTCGTCTGGACGCCCTGGCCCGCCGCCGAGATCGACATTGCGGCCAAGCTGCAGCCGCCGTCGGCCGCCCACTGGCTCGGCACCGACAGCCTCGGCCGCGACGTCGCCTCGCTGC
>CAXTDH010000608.1:0-2666 GCA_964242405.1 uncultured Rhizobacter sp.
CCATCGGCATGCAGGGCACCTGCAGCGGCGAGCACGGCATCGGCCTGCACAAAATGGGTTTTCTCATCGAGGAAGCCGGTGACGGCGCGGTCGAGATGATGCGGGTGATCAAGCGGGCACTCGACCCGAAGAACATCATGAACCCGGGGAAGATTTTTGCGCTTTAAGAGAAGCGGCACCCTTGCCAATGGGTCGGCTCAGGGGCGACGATTGCAGCGGAGCCGCTGAGGCGGCGCGGCCGCCTCCGCTCATGTCCCCCGGCCCAGGGGCCTCCTCCTTGACTTCGCTCCGACGGCCGCACCGCCTCAGCGGCTCAGGCACCCCAGTCGGCTCGCCAGCACAATGATCAAGGTGGCCGCCCAGACTTCGGTGCAAGATCAGGTCGACAGTCTGTACTGCGGAGCGAAATCAAGGGGGAGGCCCCCTGGGGCCGGAGGACATTCGCGGAGCAGTACAGGCTGCCGACCTGATCTCCGCCACCACCGACCGCCTGCCAAACCCATCACACCTAACCCAATCGGTCGCCGCAACATTGAAAAGAGCCTTTCATGATCCCGGGTGCCATGCCCGATCATGAAGTCAGTGCGAGGGCGCCGGCACGCTCAAGTGCTGCAGCACCGTGCCTGCCGCATCGACGCTCTCGAGGTGCACGCCGAAGCCCCAGAGACGCGCGGCGTGCTTCAACACTTCCTGGGAGCCCTCGTGCAATGGCCGGTTGTTGTGACGCGTGTGGCGCAAGGTCAGCGATCGGTCGCCGCGCAGGTTGACGTTCCAGACCTGGATGTCCGGTTCCCGTGAGCTCAAGTCGTACTGCTTTGCCAAGGCCTCCCGCAGCCGCTTGAAGCCCGAAGGATCATGAATCGCCGACACCGCGAGGTGATCGGCTTTTTCCTCGTCGAGGATGGCGAACAGGCGTAGATCACGCATCAGCTTCGGCGACAAATACTGGCCGACGAAGCTTTCGTCCTTGAAGTTGCGCATCGCGTGGTCGAGCGTCGGCAGCCAGGGCTTGCCGGCCAGGTCGGGGAACCATTCGCGGTCTTCCTCGGTCGGGTGCTCGCACATCCGCTTGATGTCGGTGTACATGGCAAAGCCGAGGGCATACGGATTGATGCCGCTGTAGGCCCGGTGGCCGACAGGCGGCTGGTAGATGACGTTGGTGTGCGACTTCAACCATTCGATCATCACCCCGTCCGACAGGTAGCCGTCGTCGTACATGGTGTTGAGCAGATGGTGGTGCCAGAAGGTCGCCCAGCCTTCGTTCATCACCTGCGTCTGCCGCTGCGGATAGAAATACTGGGCGATCTTGCGCACGATGCGGACGATCTCGCGCTGCCAGGGCTCGAGCAGCGGCGCGTTCTTCTCGATGAAGTAGAGGATGTTCTCCTGCAACTCGGCGGGGAAGCGCTTGATGCCGGTGACGTCTTCGGTCTTGCCCGGGCGCTTGGGCAGCGTCCGCCAGATGTCGTTGACCTGCGACTGGGCGTGCTCGAGCCGGTCTTTCCGGCGAGCCGACTCTTCGGCCAGTGACAGCTTGCTCGGCCGCCGATACCGGTCGACGCCGTAGTTCTGCAGCGCATGGCAGCTGTCGAGCAACTCCTCGACGGGGCCGATGCCGTGCTTCTCCTCGCACTCGGCGATGTAGTTCTTCGAGTAGACGAGATAGTCGATGATCGACGACGCATCCGTCCACAGCTTGAAGAGGTAGTTGCCCTTGAAGAAACTGTTGTGGCCGTAGGCGGCATGGGCGATCACCAGCGCCTGCATGGCAGTGGTGTTCTCCTCCATCAGGTAGCTGATGCAGGGGTCGGAATTGATGACGATCTCGTAGGCCAGGCCCATGTGGCCGCGACGATAGTTCTTTTCGTTGGCAATGAACTCCTTGCCGTAACTCCAGTGGCGGTAGTTCACCGGCATGCCGACCGACGCATAAGCATCCATCATCTGCTCGGCGGTGATGATCTCGAGCTGGTTCGGGTAGGTGTCGAGGCCAAAGCGGGCGGCGGTCGCCCGAATCACCTCATGGTACTGCTCGACCAACTCGAAGGTCCAGTCGCTCGGCTCCGGCAAGGGCTTTTCGGGCCGCAGGCCCGGTGGCAGCGGCGCCTGCAAGCTGCGAAGCTCCGACCGGCGGCGGTCGTCCGCACGGAACGAGGGCGATAGAGGCGGGCGGGCTGCCAACTCAGCATGGCGCTCGTCTGGAAGAAGAATGCTGCTCATCGAAAGCTTTCGTTCGTTCGGCCCGGCGTCGCGAGGCCGAGCTTCATGCTGCCGCGCGTTCTTTCTTGAAGAGTTCGCGGAACACCGGATAGATTTGCGAGGCCTGGGTCACCTTACGCATCGCGAAATGCGAGAGGCTCTCCTGCACACGGCTGTATTCTTCCCAGAGGTTCTGTTCCTCTTCCGCCACCTGCACATAAGCGAAGTAGCGGCATACCGGGAGCAGTTTGTCGACAAGGAGTTCGCGGCACCGGCCACTGTCATGGTGCCAGTTATCGCCGTCGCTCGCCTGCGCCCCGTAGATATTCCACTCGGTCGGCGAATACCGCGCCTTGATGATCTCGTCCATCAGCACGAGCGCGCTCGAGACGACCGTACCGCCGGTCTCCCGGGCGTGAAAGAAGTTCTCTTCGTCGACTTCCTGGGCCTGGGTATGGTGGCGGATG
>CAXTDH010000609.1:0-2665 GCA_964242405.1 uncultured Rhizobacter sp.
GCGCTTCAACGCCTCCTGCTTGCCCATCGCCGCGGGGGCGATCGCGCCGCTGGCCTCGCCCGGCGCGCCCGGGTCGGCGGATGCGCTGCTGGCATGCTGCGCGTCCTCCGGCGAACCGGCGACCATGGCCGCGAAGTCACGCGTCAGGTCGTCGAGGCGGATGCGGTCGAATTGGCGCGAGATCGACATCAGGGCGCCCCTGAGCGGCGGCGTCTTGAGCATGCCGATCAACAGGGTGCCGGTGCGCACCCTGGCGTCGTCGAACATCAGCGAACCGTAGACCCAGCCTTTTTCGACCGCATCGGCGATCAGCTCGGAGATGTCGGTGACCGACGACGCACAGCGCGGCACGCGGTCGAGCGAGGCCATCAGGTCGGATGAGAGCACCGAAGCATCGATGCCGTTGGCCTTGACGATGCGGTGCAGGTCCGAGTCCTGATTGTTCAGAATCTGATAGAGCCAATGCTGCAATTCGACATACGGATTGCCGCGCAATTTGCAGAAGACGGTGGCGCCTTCGATGGCCTTGTAGGCGAGCGGATCGAGCTTGCCGAACAGGGCGGCGCGGGAGATTTCAAGCATGGGCGACTCCGTGACGAAGAAGCAGGAAAGACCGGCCCGGGCGCAACCGGAGATCGCGGTGCGGGCGGCTTCGCGAACCGGTCGGGGCCGGGCCGCCGAGCCAGCTCGAGACGCCGAGCGCGAGGCGCCGGCCGAGCCGCGGCTCGGGCACTTGCAATGTGTCGAGCCGAAGCTGCACATCCCACATCAAGCCAAGGCCCACGTACTGGTGGACCCAGTCGACGAGTTGCGGCCAGGCGGCGCCGCCTGGCAGGAAGCCGACGTACTGCGCCAGCGAAAGCGGGCCGAGCTGGATGCGGAAGCGGTATTGACGGTCGAGCACCCGCGAGCCGGCGTTCGCCGAGGCACCGAGCACCGCCGCGGCCGAGGCGGCACGCTCCGGGCGGTTCTGGGCAAAGCCGAGCCGGCTGCGGTCGTCGGCGTCGATCGGCATCCGGTGGGCGACGTGCGATTCGATGCGGGCGGGCACGCCGAAGTGCTGCGCCAGCAGCTTCGTCAGCCCCTCGGGATGGCGGCTGCGCGAGCCGAGCAGCCCGGCCTGGAAGAGCCGCGCGTTCTCCGACAGCCGGCCCTGCCGGCGCGCCTCTGCGCCCAGACCGAAGGTCGCGCCCAGCCAGGCGGCGAAGCGGTCGTCACCGGGGCGGTCCTGCTGCGCCGTCGGCTGCGACTGGGCCCAGGCGCGGTAGAAGAGCGCCAGCATCCGGTGGTGGAAGATGTCGAGGAAGCGGGCGGCCGTCGGGTCGTTGCGAAAGCGTTGGCGCTCACGCACGTACTCAGTCAGGTGCAGCGGCATCGGGCCCTGCGAGCCGAGCAGGCCGAAAAAGCGCACGCCGAGGCGTGGGGCCGCGGTGCCGTTGGCGTTGCCACTGCCGCCTTCAAAGGTGAGACTCGCGAGCGCCGCAGGCGCGAAGTCGAGCTCGGCCTCCTGCCCCAGCCGGATGGCTTCCTGCGACGGTCGCAGTGCCTGGCCGAAGCGCGGCGACGCCGGCCGCAGGCACTCGATGCGGCGCAGCAGGGCGAAGAAGTCGTGCCGCCACGGCGCTTCCTTCACGTCGGCGAACAAGGCCTGCAGCGACGCTTCGCGTTCAGCCGCCGTCACACGACCTCCGAGGTGCCGACGCGCGGCGGCCAGCGCATCACCTGCCCACGCTGCGGCGTGCGCAACGTCAACTGGGTGAACGAATTGATGGCCGCATGGCGGGCGAAGAAGCGCTCGAGCACGCTCGCGAAGGCGAATGCGCTGCTGCCCTGGTAGGCGAGTTCGTCGAGCTCGAGAACGATGTCGATGCCGGTGCCGAAACTGAGCGGCCCGTCGAAGGGCAGCCGCCGGACCACGGTGCGCACGGTGAGCGAACGAACGCCCTCCGCCTGTCGCGCCCAACCGGCGTCCTCCGGCGGGCCGTACAGCGCGAGCACCGACCGCAGGACAGCCGCGGCGCGCTGCGGCGATTCGCCGATCAACGACAGGTGGTTGAGCGTCAGGTGGCTGACGAGGCTCCAGCCCAGCTCGCCGACCGGTCGCCGGCTGACCGGCCGGGTCGGGCCGTAAAGCGCGTCGACTCTCGCGACCGGCCCCTGGGTCTCGAGCCGCCATTGCGGGGCGGCACCGGCAGCGGGGCCGTGCGGCAACAAGGTCGGCAGATCCCGATTGCCGACCCAGGCCGAGACCGAAAGCTGGCGGATGTCGTCCCGATACGGCGCATGCTGCGAATCGACCAGCGACAAGTAGAGCTCCTCGCCGATGTAGGAGGACCGCAGCCCGTGTTCGCGCTGCCGCTCGGACATCATCCGCGGCTCGCGGCGCACGGTGTAGTAGGCGTGACCCTCGATGCTGCTCCGCGCTTGATCGGCAGACGAGGCTGCGAACGTCGCGGCGGGCCGATCGGCGAACGAAGCGCCAGAGGCTGCAGCAGACGAAGCAGCGGGCCGACCGGCGAACGAGGCGGCGACCGAAGCCGCATGCGCCATGCCTTGAGGTGCCGACGCCGACGCGGCATCGTGCGGCGCCGAATAGAGCGGCATGAAGCGCTGCTGGGGCACCCGGCCGTTGCCGAAACCGACGACCGATTCCAGGCTGTGCACC
>CAXTDH010000610.1:0-2657 GCA_964242405.1 uncultured Rhizobacter sp.
CTCTACAACTCCAACCGCATCCTGACCGGCGAAACGGTCCTGATGATGAAGGACTACATCACCAAGGCTTACGGCGAGATCAGGTACACGATGGGCAACGGCTGCTCGGGGGGTTCGATCGGCCAGAACACCGTCGCCTCGACCTTCCCCGGCCTGATCGACGGCCTGCAGGTGCAGTGCGACTATCCGGATTCGATCACCACCGGCATGGAGGTGAGCGATTGCGTGCTGCTGGTCAACTTCTACGCCGGCAACGCCTGGAGCGCGCTGGCGGCGGCCGAGGGGCTGACGCAGGCGCAGATCGATGCCAAGAAGACGGCGATCAACGGCCAGATCGACCAGACCAGCTGCCACAACTGGAACAACGCCTTCGGCTTCAACAACAAGCCGGGCAACTACACGCCGAGGTTCGTCGCCGACGACACCGGCCGCCTGATCAGTGGCGCGGCGACCAACAACTGCAAGCTGCCGGCGTCGCAGGTCTACGACCCGGCGACGAACCCGACCGGCCCGCGCTGTGGTGACCCGGATCTGGCGGTCGCGGTCTGGGGCACCGCGCCCGGCACCAATCGTGCGAACCAGACGACCGACAACGTCGGCTTGCAATACGGGTTGAAGGCGCTGCTCTCGGGCGCCATCAACGCCGAGGAGTTCGTGACCCTGAACGAGGGTATCGGCGGGCTCGATACCGACTCGAACCTGGTCTCGACACGCTCGGTCGCCGACGCCGCCGCCTTGCCGATCGCCTACAAGAGCGGCATCGTCGCCAGCGGCAAGCAGCTCGCCAAGGTGCGGATCATCGACCTGCGCGGCTTCGACGAAAGCACGCTCTCGGGCGGCGCCGTCGGCATCCACTTCATCTGGCGCAGCTTCTCGGAGCGCGACCGGCTCGACCAGGACGGCGGTGGTCATGCCAATCAGGTCATGTGGCGCTTCGGCACCGGCCTGACGGCGCCGCCGGCGCTCGCGCTGCAGTCGTTCCTGACGATGGACACCTGGCTGTCGTCGTTGCTGACGAGTGCGCCGAAGACGACGCTCAACAGCGAGCGCACCTCCGCCCAGGTGATCGCTGCCAAGCCGGCCAGCGCCTTCGACTATTGCCTGCTGAGCACCGACACGGCCCAGTCCACGAAGGTGACCGACCAGGCGCTGTGCAACGCCGACCCGAAACTCGCGATCCACACGTCGCCACGCCAGGTGGCGGGCGGTTCGCGGGCCGAGAACATCCTGAAGTGCACGCTGAAGCCGCTGAGCTTCGCCGACTACACCGGCATCACCTTCAGCGCCGCCCAGCAGGCACGGCTGCAGGCGGTGTTCACCGGCGGCGTGTGCGACTGGTCGCAACCGGGCATCGGCCAGCAGGCACCGGTCTCGCCGCAGACCTATGTGGCCGGTCCGGGCGGCGTGCCGCTGCCGACGGCGCCCGTGTCGACGCCGTTGTCCTGACCGAAGGGCAGCGGACGGCGGTGGCCGGCATCGGCACTGCCGTCTCCTGCCGCGGCGCCTACCCCCGCACCGCGGCGCGCTTGCGTCGGTCGACGAAGCCGAGGCGCTCGGCGGACAGGTACTGCTGGCGGTAGATCTCGAAGGGCATGCTGTCGTTGGCCTCGATCTCTTTCTGCTGCTCGACCGACGCCCTGGACATCGCCTCGAAGCGCGCCAGTTCGCTGTCGGCGAGCGGCAACGCGAGCAGCGCGGCGCGGGTGGCGAGCGATCGGTTCCGGGTAAAGGCCATGAACGAGCCGTCGAAGTCGCGAGCCGTCACCTGCAGCACCCGCGCCGACGGCGTGGCGGACGGATCGGCGAGCATCGCTTGCGCGTCATCGAGCGCCTCGCGGTAGTCGCTGCCCCCATGCTCGGCGTCTAGCCGCTCGGCGATCGGCCGCAGCCCGAGCAGCAACTCGCCGCCCCATTCGGTGAGCGTGACCGTGCGGTCGCCCCGCTCCAGGCGCAGATCGGCTTCCCGGCCGCGTGCGGCCACACGTTGCTGGTTGCGCGCGAGCGCCGCCACCTCGGCCGGGGTATCGGGCGGGCTGTCCTCGAGCAGGCAATACAGCAAGAACAGGTCGAGGAACTGCATCGTTCGCGCGCCGATGCCGACCGACTCGAAAGGATCGAGGTCCATGCACCGGACTTCGACGTATTCCACCCCCCGCTCCCTCAAGGCGTGCAGCGGCCGCTCGCCGGGGAAGATCACCCGCTTCGGCCGGATGGTGCCGTAGAACTCGTTCTCGATCTGCAGCAGGCTGGTCGCGAGCTGGTTGTAGTCGCCACCCGGGTTGCGGATGCCGACGGCTTCGTAGGGCGGGTACGGCCGGGTGAGCGCCTCCTGCAGCGATGCGGCGTAGCGCTCCAGGTCGTTGTAGCTGACCGACAGCGACGACTGGGCGTCGCTCTGGTAGCCGAGCCGGCCCATCCGCAACGAGGTGCCGTGCGGCATGTGCAACGTCTGGTCCTCGAGCGGCAGGAGTTCATGGTCGCGGCCGGCAGCGAAGCTGGAGCAAAGCGCCGGCGAGGCGCCGAACAGGTACAGCAACAGAAACGAGTGGCGACGAAAGTTGCGAATCAAGCCGAAATAGTCTTCGGTGCCGACGCCCGGCATCGACCAGTTGTAGTGGATGCCCGAGATCGTCTGCATGCGCCGGCCGTAGCGGTGG
>CAXTDH010000611.1:0-2655 GCA_964242405.1 uncultured Rhizobacter sp.
GTCATCGTGCGGACCTCGTTCCCCGTGCGCCGGGCCGATGGCAGCGCGATCCGCTTCGATCGCAATGCCGCCGTGCTGATCAACAAGCAGCAGGAGCCGATTGGGACCCGCATCTTCGGCCCAGTGGTGCGGGAGCTTCGCGGCAAGAAGTTCATGAAGATCATCTCCTTGGCGCCGGAGGTTCTGTAATGGCCGCGCGCATCAGGAAGGGCGATCGGGTCGTCGTGATCACCGGCGCCGACAAGGGTAAACGAGGTGAAGTTCTCACTGTGATGCCGAAGGATAACCGGGCTGTCGTGCAGGGTGTCAACATCGCCAAGCGCCACACCAAGGCATCCGGCATGGGTCAGCCGGGCGGGATCATCGAGAAGGAGGCTACCATCCATCTCTCGAACATCGCCCTGCTGGATCCCAAGACGGATAAGCCGACCAAGGTTGCTTTCCGCACGTTGGACGACGGCCGCAAGGTACGCGTGAACCGCGGTACCGGCGACGTGATCGAGGGTTAGTACAATGAGCGAGACCAACGAGCTGCCTCAGAAGGCGCTGCCGCGGATGCAGCAGCGCTACCGCGACGAGATCCGCGGTAAGCTGCGCGAGCAGTTCAGCTACAGCAACGTCATGCAGGTGCCGAAGCTCGAGAAGATCGTGCTGAACATGGGCGTTGGCGAAGCAGCAGGCGACCAGAAGAAGCTTGATGCGGCCGTGGCTGAGTTGATGCTGATCGCGGGCCAGAAGCCGGTCAAGACGATTGCCAAGAAGGCCATCGCTGGGTTCAAGATTCGCGAGGGTCTGGCGATCGGCTGTAAGGTTACGCTACGCCAGTCCCGCATGTACGAGTTTCTCGACCGTCTCGTGACGATCGCTCTGCCGAGTGTCCGTGACTTTCGTGGGATCCCGAACGGGAAGGGCTTCGACGGTCGTGGCAACTTCGCCATGGGCGTCAAGGAACAGATCATCTTTCCGGAGATCGAATACGACAAGGTGACGGACATTCGCGGGATGGACATCATCTTCGTGACGACCGCTAAGACGAACGACGAAGCCAAGGCATTGCTCAAGGCGTTCGACGTTCCCTTCGCGGCTTAGTCTGCGATCGTGCCGAGCTACTTAGTTCGGTGCGTGAATTGCTGGCTGAGACTATCTTAATCGGAAAACCGCCGGAGGTCCGCTTTCGGCAGGTTCCAAGGAGTAAGAGTACGATGGCCAAGACATCATCTGTCAACCGCAACACGAAGCGGGAATACATGTCGACACGCGACAAGGCCAAGCGGGCGGAGCTGAAGGCCCAGGTGATGGATCGCAGCGTTCCCGTGGAAGAGCGTTTCGAGGCCACGATCAAGCTCGCCCAGCTCCCGCGCAACGGTGCGGCGGTTCGCGTGCGTCTTCGTTGCGCCCTGACCGGCCGGTCGCGCGGTAACTACCGTAAATTTAAGCTGTCGCGGAATATGTTGCGACAGCTGGCCAGCTCCGGGCAGCTCCCGGGCATGGTCAAGGCGAGCTGGTAGGGAGCGCCGTTCATGTCGATGACCGACGGCTTGGGTGACATGATCACCCGCATCCGCAACGCGCAGCGTAGCCGCCATTCCAGCTGCGTGGCACCCGCGAGCAAGCTTCGCGCCAATGCACTCGAGGCACTCAAGCGTGAGGGCTACATCCGTGGCTACACCGCCGAGACGCTTCGTCCCGGCGTGAATCAGCTGCGTATCGAGTTGAAGTATAATGAGGGTGAGCCGGTGATCAAAGAGATCACGCGGGTCAGTAAGCCCGGACGCCGGGTCTACTCAGGCATTGCCGATTTGCCGCGCGTTTACGCAGGTTTGGGCGTTTCGATTCTGTCTACGCCGCGCGGCGTGCTCTCCGATGGCGAGGCCCGCGCCGCCAATGTCGGCGGCGAAGTCTTGTTCCGGGTATTCTAGGCGAGGAGGGCAACATGTCACGTGTAGGCAAATACCCCGTCGTCGTTCCGGCGGGCGTCTCGGTCGAGATCATTAACGGTATCCTGTCGACCAAAGGTAAGCTGGGTACGCTCAGCATGCCGTTGTCGGACAACGTCGACACCAAGATCGACAATAACGAGGTGTCGGTTGCACCGCGGCGCAACGACGCGCCGTCCCGCATGATGTGGGGAACCACGCGCGCACTTGTCGCAAGCATGGTCAAGGGTGTCTCCGAAGGTTTCAGCAAGACCTTGGAAATCCAGGGCACTGGTTTCCGAGCATCCGTGCAGGGCAAAAACCTGGTGATCAACCTCGGTTTTTCGCACGACGTCGTCTATCCGGTGCCGGAAGGCATCACGATCACCACGCCGCGCCCGACGGCAATCGCGATTGCCGGAATGGATAAGCGTCAAGTGGGCCAGGTCGCGGCCGAGATCCGCGCGTTCCGTCCGCCGGAGCCTTATAAGGGCAAGGGCGTGCGCTACGACAACGAGGTGATCCGTCGCAAGGAAGGCAAGAAGAAGTAGATGAGCGCTGTCCAGAATCTGCAGCAGCGTCGGCGCGAGCGCCTCCGCTACCAGCTCCGTCATAAGTCGGGCGGACGTCCGCGTCTGTCGGTGTTCCGTTCCGGCAAGCACATGTATGCCCAGGTGATCGACGACATGCAGGGCAAGACTCTTGCCGCCGCGTCGACCTTGGACAAGGACCTCAAGGC
>CAXTDH010000612.1:0-2648 GCA_964242405.1 uncultured Rhizobacter sp.
TCCGAAGACCGAAGACACGTTCACCACGCAGCCGCTGCCGGCGGCCAGCATTGCGGGCAGAACCGCCCGCAGGCCAAGGAACGCACCGGTGAGATTGACGGCCAGAGTGTCGTTCCAGCCGGCCAGCGTCTCCTCCAGCAGGTCAGTGCCGTTCGAAAGACCCGCGTTGTTGACGAGCGCCTCGATCGGGCCGGTCCGCTCGGTCACGTCCCTCGAAGAGTCCACGTAGCCGTCACAATAGGAGCAGTCTATGGATGGCTCCTCCTTCGGCTTCGATCTCGACGACCGGGCGGTTCTCGAACTCACGGGGGACGATTGCCTGGAATGGCTCCAGGGTCAGGCGACGAACGACGTCCGTGGTCTGGCCGATGGCTTGAGCCTGTCGTTCTGCTTCTGCCAGCCCACCGGGCAGCTGCTGGCGGTGGTAGACGCCTGGGCGTTCGAGGATCGTATCGTGATGAGCACCGCCCGCGAGTGCGTGGGGGCAGTGCTGGAGCGTGTCGAGCGCATGACGATCCTCGAGGACGTCGCCGCCATGGGCCGCATCATCAAGGCCGTCCACAGCGGCCGGGCGCAGCTCAAGATCGAAGTCGAGCCCGCCGAGAAGCAGGCGCGCATCGATTCTGGCAAGGATGTGATCGTCGGCGTCAACAAGTACAAATTGGGCAAGGAAGACGCCATCTCGACGCTCGACATCGACAACGTCATGGTGCGCGACAACCAGATCGCGCGGTTGAAGGCGGTGCGGGCCGCGCGTGATCCGGCGAAGACGCAGGCGGCACTCGACGCCCTGACGCGCTGCGCCGAAACGGGTGACGGCAACCTGCTCGACCTGTCGGTCAAGGCGATGCGGCTGCGGGCGACGGTCGGCGAGATCTCCGACGCGCTCGAGGGTGTCTTCGGCCGGCACCGCGCCGACACGCAGATGGTGACCGGCGTCTACTCCGCCATCTACGACAGCGCCGAGGGCTGGGACAAGCTGAAGGCCGAGATCGCGAATTTTGCTGAGGAACAGGGCCGCCGGCCGCGGGTGATGATCGCCAAGCTCGGCCAGGACGGCCACGACCGCGGCGCCAAGGTCGTCGCGACCGCCTTTGCCGACCTCGGCTACGACGTCGACATGGGCCCGCTCTTCCAGACCGCCGAGGAATGCGCCCGGCAGGCGATCGAGAACGACGTCCACGCGGTCGGCGTCTCGACGCTGGCGGCAGGGCACAAGACGCTGGTGCCGGCGATCATCGAGTCGCTCAGGGCGCAAGGGGCCGACGACATCATCGTCTTCGTCGGCGGCGTGATTCCGCGGCAGGATTACGACATGCTGTACGACGCCGGTGTCAAGGGCATCTACGGGCCAGGAACGCCGATTCCGGCCAGCGCGAAGGATGTGCTGGAGCAGATTCGCAAGGCGGTGGCAAGCTGACTCGTTATACTGTATTACGTGACGGCCTGGGAGAACCTGCCATGACTTTGTCCGTTCGAATGAATCCGTTGCTCGAGAAGGAACTCGAGACGGCCGCCCGCAAGAAGGGCGTGACGAAGTCGCAGTTCGTGATCGATGCAGTGGAGCGAGCACTTGGACGCAAGAATCCGTACGAGCTGATGCTGAAGATGATTGCGGAGGAGGACGCCCGCACGCCTCTGGCTGTCAAGGAAGCTTTCGCGGACTACGAGCAGCCCTACGACACTGAGAAGTCGCGTGAATTGCTGCTGAAGAAGTTGCGAGCCAAGCACGGTGTCGGCGGCGCTGGTTGACGCGAGCGCAATGGTCGCGGTGTTCGGCGCGCGGCAACTGCAAGGTGCACGCTACCGGCGCTTGCTTCAGACCGCGACACGCCAGCGCTGGCAACTTGTCACCACCTGGCCATGTGTCGTCCAGGCAAGCCATTTAGTGGGCGTGCCGGAGCGGTACGCCATGCTGAGTTGGTTGGCCGCAGGCGCCGTGAGCGTCATCCCCTTCGACCAGCACACGCTCGGACCGATGGTCGACCTGATGCACCGGTACACCGAAGCGCCAGGGGCGGAAATGGACCTCGCCGACGCATCGCTCGTCTGGCTTGCCAACGACACCGGCGTCGCCGCCATCATGACCCTCGACGTCCGCGACTTCTCCCGTTACCGCCTCGCCGACGGCCGGGCGTTCGAGATTCTTTGATGGCAGTCGACGACGAGCACCTGGCCCGCACCCTGCGGGACGGGAACGCGGGCAGCAAACGCCGCGCGCTCGCCAAGGCCATCACGCTGCTCGAATCCACCCGCGCCGATCATCGCGCCCGGGCCGACGCGCTCCTCAACGCGCTCCTGCCGCACACCGGCCAGGCGATGCGCCTCGGCATCTCCGGCGTTCCGGGCGTGGGAAAGTCGACCTTCATCGAAGCGCTCGGCCTGCTGTTGATCGCCCGCGGCCACCGGGTGGCGGTGCTGGCGATCGACCCGTCGTCGAGCATTTCGGGCGGCTCGATCCTCGGCGACAAGACGCGGATGGAGAAGCTTTCCGTCGACCCGCAAGCCTACATCCGGCCGAGTCCGGCCTCCGGCACGCTGGGCGGCGTCGCCGAGAAGACGCGCGAGGCGATGCTCGTCTGCGAAGCGGCCGGGCACGATGTGGTGATCGTCGAAACCGTCGGTGTGGGGCAGAGCGAGACGGCGGT
>CAXTDH010000613.1:0-2628 GCA_964242405.1 uncultured Rhizobacter sp.
GTACGAGGTGTACAAGAAGGTCGTGGCGGTGCAGAAGCTCAAGCTCGATTGACGGCGACGACGCAGGACGCGCAGTTGCAGTCGCCGTCGGATTTGCCGTTGTCGCAGCCGTCGCAGCCGTCGCAGCCGCAGCCGCAGCCGCAGCCGCAGCCGGCCAGCCGCGCTTCGATCGACCGCTTCTGCGACGCCCTTTGGATCGAGGATGGCCTGGCCGCCAACTCGCTCGCCGCCTACCGCCGCGATCTCGCGCTCTACAGCGGCTGGCTGGCCGAGGCGCACGGCCGGTCGCTCGACGAAAGCCGCGAGTCCGACCTGCTCGACTACCGCGCAGCGCGTCACGCCGACAGCAAGGCCACGAGCAGCAACCGCCGCTTGACGGTCTTCAAGCGCTACTTCCGGTGGGCGTTGCGCGAGCACCTGCTGACGGTCGACCCGACGCTCAAGCTGCTGACCGCGCGCCAGCCGCAGCGGATGCCGAAGTCGCTCAGCGAGGCGCAGGTCGAAGCCCTGCTGGCGGCGCCGGATGTCGCGACGCCGCTCGGCCTGCGCGATCGAACGATGCTCGAGCTGATGTACGCCAGCGGCCTGCGGGTCAGCGAACTGGTCGAGCTGAAGACGGTGAACTTGAGCATGACGGACGGCGCTTTGCGGGTCACCGGCAAGGGGGCCAAAGAGCGCTTGCTGCCCTTCGGCGAGGAGGCGCACGACTGGCTGGGCCGCTATCTTCGGGCGGGCCGGTCGACGATCCTGGGTGGCCAGGCGAGCGACGCCTTGTTCGTGACTGCCCGTGGCGGGCCGATGACGCGGCAGATGTTCTGGAAGCTGGTCAAGGCGCAGGCGGCGCAAGGCGGCGTCCACGTGCCGCTCTCACCGCACTCGCTGCGCCACGCTTTTGCGACCCACCTGCTCAACCACGGCGCCGACCTGCGGGCGGTGCAACTGCTGCTCGGCCACGCCGACATTTCGACGACGACGATCTACACCCACGTCGCCCGCGAGCGGCTCAAGCTGCTGCATGCGAAGCATCACCCGCGTGGTTGAAGAGGCGTGAAGGCGAGGGTAGGGTCAGGGCAGGGCAGCCGCAGCCGCAGCCGCAGCCGCAGCCACAGCCGCCGGGGCGTTCAACCCGGCGGCTTCTCATCGGCTGGACCCGGTTCCGCCGCTTTCAAACTTCGCAGCAGCGACCGGGCCATCGCGGCGAGCAGCAGCAGAGCGAGCCCGAGTACGCCCCAGAGCACCAGCTTCGGCGTCGAGCCCGGCGCTGCAGCTCCGGACGAACCGGTAGCCCGGGGCGCACTGTTCAGCGTTGGTGCGGCGGGCAAGGTCATGCCGACGTCGTCCGCCGGCAGCGGCTGCTCACCGTCGGCGCGCCGACCGGGGATCAGAACGCTGAGCGACAGCGCATGAAAGCCATCGCCCGGTGTCTTGCTGCCGGGTACGCCCCAGGTCAGCGAGTAGGGCGCGCTGCCCTGGGCCAGGAAGACGAGCGTTCGTGGCCGGGCGCCGAACGACATCGATGGTGGCGTTCGCCCGAACGCCGCTGCGATCGGACCGTCGGTGCGCAGACGCAGCACGTCGTGTGCCGCACCGTCCAATGCCAGCAGCGGTGAGCGGAGTTCGTTGCCGCCGGGTTGGTCGAGCCGGTACAGCACCGTCTCGAGCAGCGGCCACTCGCGCTCGGCGGCATTGTCGCTGCGACTGCGGTGCCGATGGCGGAGCAGGAACAGCGGGTTGCGCGGCGTCGCCCGCGGCGTCGCGTCGTTCGTTGTGACGGTCGACAGGCGGACGGCCGCCAGCGTGTTCCGGTCGGCGAGCGCGATGCGCAGGCTCTCGATGGGCAGGCTGCGCGGCACCGGGTAGTCGCAATGGCTTTCGCCGCAGGACGAAGGCGCCACCTCGGCCGTCCATTCGAGGGCGGGCAAGGCGATCGACGCCACGGCGCTGCTGTCGACGCGCACGCCGGTCAAGATCGGGGCGTGGGTCGGGTCCAGCCAGCGCAGGCGAAGGTAGCGTGCCCGCACCGAATCGAGCTCGACGGACAGACGCTCGATGTGCTGTCCCGATGCCTCGAGGCGGACCATCTGCTCGTTGTCGACGATGGGCCGCCAGCGGCGCAGGTCGTCGCTCACTTCCAGCGCATACGGGAAGATGCCCTTTGCGTCCGCGCCGATGTCGAAGGTCGCTTGCAACAGGTTGCCGGTCAGCTTGCTGGAGTCGATCAGCCATTGCGTGCCAATCGTGGCGGCCCCGGCGGGTGTGCCCGATGCCGTCAATGCAAGCGAACCATCGGGCCGCAGGCGCAAGCCGAGTCGGGTGTCCAGCGACGACGAAACGCTGGTGCCGGTGCCCGTGCCCGTGCCCGTGTACGTCGGAGGAACGGCGAAAACAGGCAGCTGGTTGGACACGACCTGGGCCGCCGGTGCCGCCGAATCGTGGTCGAGCCAGGCGAACGGCACCGCCTGGCCCGAGGCGTTCCGGATGCGGATGTCGCGCAGGTCAGCGAAGGCGGCCAGGCCGTAGAAGGTGGTGGGCAGCGTCAGCCGGTGATAGGGCCCCGCGCCGCGCAATTGCAACGACGCCTGGAGCTGGACGGCCTGCGGTTGGACGGCCCGCGATGTTGTCGGCGCT
>CAXTDH010000614.1:0-2628 GCA_964242405.1 uncultured Rhizobacter sp.
GTGCGCTGTTCCTCGCCGGCATCGTCCCCGGCCTGACGCTCTCGTTCCTGCTCGGCCTGACCACCTGGTTCCGGGCCAAGAAGTTCGATTACCCGCGCATGCCGAGGGCGACCTGGGGCGAGCGCTGGAAGGCTTTCAGGGAGAGCGTCTGGGGCCTGCTGCTGATCGTTGTCGTCATCGGCGGCATCTACAGCGGCGTCTTCACGCCGACCGAAGCGGCTGCGATCGCTGCCGTCTACGCCTTTGTCATCTCGGTCTTCGTCTACAAGGACCTGCGGTTGCGCGACGTACCGAAGTCGCTGCGCAGCGCCGCGGCGATGAGCTCGATGCTGCTCTACATCGTCACCAACGCGGTGCTGTTCAGCTTCCTGATGACGTCCGAGCAGATCCCGCAGGCGATGGCCGCCTGGATGAGCAGCCAGGGCTTCGGCCTGGTCGCCTTCCTGCTGCTGGTCAACCTGATCCTGCTCGCGGCCGGCAACTTCATGGACCCGGCGGCGATCGTGCTGATCATGGCGCCCATCCTGTTTCCGGTGGCGGTCAAGCTGGGTGTCGACCCGGTGCACTTCGGCATCCTGATGGCGGTCAACATGGAGGTCGGGCTTTGCCATCCGCCGGTCGGGCTGAACCTGTACGTGGCCTCGGGGATCACCAAGATGGGCATCACCGAACTGACCATCGCCGTCGGGCCGTGGCTGCTGACGATGATCGGCTTCCTCGTGGTCATCACCTTCTGGCCGGGCTTGTCGCTCTGGCTGCCGCACCTGCTGTTCAAGTAAGCGCAGCGCAGGGTGGTCCTCAAGCGCTGCGCAGGGTGGTTACGAGCAACGGCGCTCGCCTACGGCAAGCCACGACGTTGGCTGACCCGGTTCGGCGAAGAGGCGCATAAGGTCCGCACTCACGATCGCGGCCGCTTCGGTCCGCGAGCACTGGCGGAGGTTCGTTGATCGCAGTCGTCGTTCCGGCTCATGACGAAGCAGCACAGATCGGCGCCTGCCTGCGATCGATCAAGCGGGCCGCGGGCTGCACGGCGCTGCGGGGGGAACCGGTGCTGCTGGTGGTCGTGCTCGACGCCTGCTCGGATCACACCGGTTCGATCGCCCGTGCGCTCGGCGCGGTCACGGTCAGCGTCGATGCCCGTAACGTCGGCGTGGCACGCGCCGCCGGGGTGGAAACGGCCTTGCGGGCCGGCGCACGCTGGCTCGCCTGCACCGATGCCGACACCACGGTGGCCGCCGACTGGCTCTCCGTGCAACTGGCGCTCGACGTCGACGCCGTGTGCGGCACCGTCGCTGTCGAAGACTGGGGCGTCTACGGTCAGGCCATGCGGCGCCACTACGACGCGACCTACAACGACAGGGACGGCCACCGCCACATCCACGGCGCGAACCTCGGCGTGAGCGCACGTGCCTACCGGGCGGTCGGCGGCTTTCCCGGGCTCGCCTGCAGCGAAGACGTGGCGCTGGTCGAGGCGCTCGAGCGCCATGGCGCGTCGATCGCCTGGTCGGCCGCACCGCGGGTCGTCACCAGCGCCCGGCGCGACTACCGGGCCGCCGGCGGCTTCGGCGCGACCCTCGAGCGGGTCGATGCGGAAAGCCGGTCCGGCTCCGCCGGGGTGGCGCCTTGAGCCCGCCACCGTCGCCCGAAGACACACAAAGCCCGGCACAGGCGCGGTCGACGGTGCCGTTCTCGCTCGAACGCCTGGTGGTCGAATTGCAAGGCGCCGATGCAAACGCGAGCGCCGCCGAGCAACTGACCCGCCTCGTGACGCTCGGGCTGGATCGCCTGCCGGCGCCGGGCTCCGGCGCGACCTTGACCCGTTGGCGGGCACTCGCAGCGGTCGCGGCGCATGACCTGTCGCTGGCCAAACTGTACGAAGGTCATACCGATGCGCTCGCCATCCTGCAGGAGGTGAGCGGCGAGGATCCGCGCGACATCGATCCGGCCTCGACCTGGGGCGTCTGGGCGGCCGAGGCGCCGAACGGCCGCACCGTCATCGAGCCCGGCCCGGCCGATGGCGCCGTGTTGCTCGGCGGTGCCAAGTGTTGGTGTTCGGGCGCGGCCGGGGCGAGCCACGCGCTGCTGACGGCCTGGCATGGCGACGGCCGCGGGCCGCAGCTGGTGCGCATCGTCCTGCGGCAACCCGGCGTCGCTGTCGACAGCTCGGGCTGGCGTGCGGTCGGCATGGCCGGCAGCGCCAGCCTGGACGTGCGCTTCACGGGTGCCCATGGCGAGCTGGTCGGCGAACCGGGCGCTTACCTGGCGCGACCGGGCTTCTGGCAGGGCGGCGCCGGGATCGCCGCCTGCTGGTACGGCGGCGCGCGGGCGATCGCCGACGCGCTGCGGCGTGCGGTTACCGCCACGCCGTCGGCCAGCCGGTCGCCGTTCCGGATGGCGGCGATGGGCAAGGTCGACGTGGCCCTGCGCGGCGCGTCAGCCGTCCTGCGCGAAGGCGCCGACTGGATCGACGCCCACCCGCGCGACGACGCCGCCGAAGTGGCGTTGCGGCTGCGCCTGACGGTCGAGACCGCTGCCGGCCAGGTGCTCGACGAAGTCGGCCGGGCGCTCGGCGCCACGCCGTACTGCCGCGACGAGCGCTTCGCCCGAGCGGCCGCCGACCTGCCGGTC
>CAXTDH010000615.1:0-2623 GCA_964242405.1 uncultured Rhizobacter sp.
AAGATCCTCTTCACCTCGGGCTCGACCAGGCTGCCCAAGGGCGTGGTCAACACGCAGCGCATGCTCTGCTCGAACCAGCAGATGAGCCGGCAGAGCTTCCCCGGCCTGGCCGAGGAGCCGCCGGTGCTGGTCGACTGGCTGCCGTGGAACCACACCTTCGGCGGCAACCACAACTGCGGGCTCGTCGTCTACAACGGCGGCACGCTGTACATCGACGACGGCAAGCCGACGGCGAACGGCATCGGCGAGACGCTGCGCAACCTGCGCGAGATCGCGCCGACGATCTACTTCAACGTGCCCAAGGGTTTCGAGGAGATCGCCAACGCGCTCGAGGCCGATGCGCAGCTGCGCGACACCCTCTTCAGCCGGGTGAGGATGTTCTTCTTCTCGGGCGCCGGCCTGGCGCAGCCCGTCTGGGACAAGCTCGACCGGGTCGCCGAAGCGCATGTCGGCGAGCGCATCCGCATGCTCACCGGCCTGGGCATGACCGAGACCGGGCCGTTCGCCGTCTGCGCCAATGCCCACGACGTCAAGTCCGGCCACATCGGCTTGCCCGCACCCGGGCTCGAGCTGAAGCTCGTGCCGTCGGGCGACAAGACCGAATTGCGCTACCGCGGCCCGAACATCACCCCCGGCTACTGGCGCGCGCCGGAGCAGACGGCCGAGTCCTTCGACGCCGAAGGCTTCTACTGCAGCGGCGATGCCGTCAAGCCGATGGAGGCAGCGCAGCCCGAGCTCGGCTTCATGTTCGACGGCCGCATCGCCGAAGACTTCAAGCTCGCGACCGGCACCTTCGTCTCGGTCGGCCCGTTGCGCGCCCGGGTCATGGCCGACGGCGACCCGCTGGTGCAGGACGTGGTCGTCGCCGGTATCGACCGCAACGAGCTCGGCCTCCTGATCTTCCCGCGGCCCGATGCCTGCCGGGCGTTCGCCGGCCTGCCGCCTTCCGCCCCGTTCGCCGAGGTGCTCGCGGCACTGCCGGTGCGGTCGTTCTTCCAGCGGCTCGTCGACCATCTGCATGCGACCGGCACCGGCAGCGCGACCCGGGTGGCGCGGGCGGTGGTCCTGGCCGAGCCACCGTCGATCGACCGCGGTGAAGTTACCGACAAGGGCTCGATCAACCAGCGGGCCGTGCTCACCCACCGGGCCGCGCTCGTCCAGGCGCTCTACGACGGCAGCGCAGCGGGCATCGTCCTGCCGGCCACTTGAGCCTGCCGTGCCGCTGACACTTGCGCGCCGCTGACACTCCAGTGCCCAAAACCACCCACCACAGCGTCGACATCGCCTTCGGCGACTGCGATCCTGCCGGCATCGTCTTCTTCCCGAACTTCTCCCGCTGGATGGACGCGGCCTCGCTGTCGTTCTTCGTCCAGTGCGGCCTTCCCGTGTGGCGCGAGCTCGCAAAGACGCGCGGCATCGTCGGCACACCACTGCTCGAGATCAACACCCGCTTCATCACGGCGGCCACCTACGGCGAGCGGCTCGACATCGCCACCCATGTCGAGGAGTGGCGCGCCAAGGTGTTCGTGCAATTGCACCGCGTCACCCGGACAAGCGCCGATGGCAAAAGCGAGCCGATCTGCGAAGGTCGAGAGGTACGCGCCTTCGTCAGGCGTGACGCCGACAACCCCGATCGGCTCCGGGCGATGCCGGTGCCCGACGACATCCGCCTGCTCTGTTCCTGACCGACGACCGGCCCGCCGGTCCGAGTTCGCGCCCGACCTTCAAGGAGACGACATGACCACCAAGACCAAGACCAAGACCACGCCTACCCCCAAGCCGGATGCCGCCCAGCGCCCGAGCTTGCGGCCTCGCTCCCTGCTCACGGCGGCGGCCCTGCTCATGGCCGCCTCGCTCGCCCATGCCGACCTGACGATCGGCGTCAGCATCCCGTTGACCGGGCCGACCTCGGCGCTCGGCATTCCGAGCAAGAACGGCATCCTGCTCTGGCCGCAGACGATTGCCGGCCAGAAGCTCAAGGTCATCATGCTCGACGACCAGACCGACCCGACCACCGGCGTGAAGAACGCCCGCCGTTTCATCACCGAGGACAAGGTGGACGTGATGGTCGGTTCGGCGGCCACCCCGATCGCCGCGGCGATGGCGGCGGTCGCGACCGAAGGCGAGACGGTGCAGCTGATGCTCTCGCCGGTGGTCCTGCCCGAAGGGAAGGATCCCTACTCCTTCCGGATGCCGCAATCGGCCGCCGTCATGGCGATCCCGATCGTCGAGCAATGGAAGAAGCTCGGCGTCAAGACCTATGGCTTCCTCGGCTACGCCGATGCCTATGGCGAGGCCTGGCTGAAGGACTTCCTGCCGATCGCTGAAAAGGCAGGCATCAAGCTGGTCGCGACCGAGCGTTTCGCCCGGACCGACACCAGCGTCACCGGCCAGGCGCTCAAGCTGGTCGCGGCCAACCCGGACGCGATCCTGGTCGTCGCCTCGGGCAGCGGTGCCGCCATGCCGCACAAGGGTCTGGTCGAGCGCGGCTATGCCAAGGGCAAGATCTACCAGACCCATGGCGCCGCCAGCAACGACCTGATCCGGGTCGGCGGGGCCGATGTCGAAGGCTCCTACGTCTCCTCGGGGCCGGCGACGGTCGCCGACAAGCTGCCGGCCTCCA
>CAXTDH010000616.1:0-2622 GCA_964242405.1 uncultured Rhizobacter sp.
TAGGAGGATTCGCTGAAGCGCGGCTGGCCCATGGCAGCCATGTCGCCCGGCAGGTGGTTCGCGGTCATCAGCTCCACCGTCTTGCGGCCGAGCAGCCGCACGCCGTCCAACGTGCCGCCGCCCAGGTGGGCGATGTGCTTGAGCCGATCGGTTGCCGGCCGGCGCCGCCCGAGCACGTCCCAGATGTCCTGGCCGTGCGCCCAGGTCTCCATCAGCCGGGCGGTCGCGAAGGAGCGGGCGCTCATCGTCGGGCCGTACCAGGGCAGGCGGGCTTTCGGGTCCAGTGCCGACAAGGCGTCCACCAGGCGGTTCGAGAGCGGCTCCCAGAGCCCGAGCAGGGCCGCGCCGTCGAGGTGGCCGTACTTGTCGCGAGCGATCGCGCTGATCTCGCGGCCGGCGTCAAGTTCGGCGTTCAGCGCCCGGGTGTCGGCGGCGAACGCTTCGGCGTCGGTGGCGGCCAGCAGGCCGGTGGCGTCGAAGTAGGCGAGGTGGGCGACTTCGTCCCAGGGCGTCCAGCCGTGGAAAGCGCTCGGCAGGCGCCACTGCGCGGGCGTCAGGTCGCGGCACAGGTCGGCGAGTTGCCGGTGTTCGGCGCGCAGGTCGTCGGGGGCGTCGTTCATCGTCTCGTCTCGTCTCGTCTCGCGGGTTGCTGTTCGGAGGGTTCTGCGCGACCGGGTTCAAAGCCCGAACTGTTTGGCCGCCAGATCCTTCATCACCTCTTCAGACCCGCCGCCGATCATCATCACCTTGACCTCGCGGTAGATGCGCTCGCTCTTCGTGCCGCGCATGTAGCCCATGCCGCCGAGCAGTTGCACGGCAGTATCGGCGCAGAACTGCATCGCCTGCGTGGCCTGCACCTTGGCCAGGCAGATGCGCGCGACCAGCTGCGCCGGGTCGGCCTGCCGGTGTTCGATGCGCCAGGTGAGCTCGTGCACCAGCGTTCGCGCGGCGTCGATCTTCAGCGTCATGTCCATCAACTTGTGGCGCACCACCTGCCGTTCGCAAAGCGCCATGCCGAATGACGTGCGCTGGCGCGTCCAGTCGACCGCCTCGTCGAGGCACACCTCGGCGAAGCCGCAGGCGAGGGCCGACATGAAGAGGCGCTCGGTGTTGAAGTTGTTCATCACCGTCTTGAAGCCGCGGTGCTCCTCGCCGATGAGGTTGGCGACCGGCACGCGGCAGTCGTCGAAGCGCAGGTGGGCGGTGTCGGAACTCCACCAGCCCATCTTCTTGAGCGCGGTCCGGGTCAGGCCGGGCGTGTCGCCGTCGATCACCAGCAGCGAGATCCCGCCGGCGCCCTTGACCGCCGGGTCGGTGCGGACGGCCGTCGTGATGAAGTCGGCGCGCATGCCGGAGGTGATGAAGGTCTTCTCGCCGTTGACGACGTAGTGGCCGCCGTCGCGCAGCGCGGTGGTTCGCAGGCTGGCGACGTCGGAGCCGCCGGACGGCTCGGTCACCGCGAGCGCGGCGATCTTCAAGCCCGCCAGCACCGGCGGGATCACCCGGCGCTTGAGCGCGTCGCTGCCGGCCTTGAGGATCGGCGGCAGGGCGATGCTGTGCGAGTTCATCGACGCCTGGACGCCGCCGCCGCCGCAGCGCGCGAACTCCTCGGCGACGATCAGCTGGAAGAAGATGTCGGCCGGCGTGCCGCCGTATGCCTCGGGATAACCCAGCCCGAGGACGCCGAGCTCCGCGGCCCGGGCATAGAGGGCGCGCGGGAAGGTTTCGGCTTCATCCCATTCGGCGACGAACGGCGTGATCTCGCGGCCGATGAAATCGCGCAGGCTGCGGCGGAACTGCTCGTGCTCGGGCGTGTAGTGATGCGGCAGGGGTGGCGCGTCGAGGAACGACATGGGCTCTCCGGTTCGCCGTGAGGCTAGCGGCGTCGGTGGGATCGGTCTTGCGCCGACTGGCTGTCGAACGTGGGGAGTACAGATCCTCGTGAGCGGAGCCGATGGCCGCTCGTGCAGCCAGTCGGCGCAAGCCTTCCGCGTTGCGCCTGGCTAAGCTCGCCCGGCGACCGCCCGCCTCAACATCGGGACTGCGACCGACACCGAAAGCGTAGACGACCATGCCAGTCACCGACCTCGAACCCGCCGCCAAGATCGTCCGCATCGGCGGCGCCTCCGGCTTCTGGGGCGACAGCATGGTCGCCGCGCCGCAGCTCGTCGCCGGCGGTCGGCTCGACTACCTGGTGTTCGACTACCTCGCCGAAACCACCATGGCCATCCTCGCCGCCGCCCGTGCCAGGCGCCCCGGCATGGGCTACGCCACCGACTTCGTCGACATCGCCATGAAGCAGGTGCTGGCAGACGTCAAGCGCCAGGGCATCAAGGTCGTCAGCAACGCCGGCGGCATCAACCCGCACGGTTGCGCCGACGCCCTGCGGGCGATGGCGCAGGCCCAGGGCATCGAGTTGCGGATCGCGGTTGTCGAGGGCGACGACGTCAGCGACCAGATGCCGGCGCTGCGCGCGCAAGGCCGGCGCGACATGTACACCGATGAGCCGCTGCCCGACAAGGTGCTGAGCGCCAATGCCTACCTGGGCGCCCTGCCGATCGCCGCCGCGTTCGCAGCCGGCGCCGATGTGGTGATCACCGGCCGCTGCGTCGACAGTGCGGT